>DIQY01000051.1:0-25070 GCA_002424295.1 Ruminococcaceae bacterium UBA5450
TTTACATGTTTATTACGGGAATATCCATGCGCTGAAAGGCTTGAGCCTGGAGGTAGAGGAGGGCGAGATTGTTTCTTTAATTGGTGCTAACGGCGCCGGAAAGACGACTTTGCTGACCTCGATTATGAGTCAGGTCAAAAAATCGGAGGGTAGTGTTTCCTTTATGGGGAAAAGCTGTGAAGGGATGCTGCCGCCGCAGATTGTGCGGGAAGGTATGACTATGGTGCCGGAAGGCCGCCGTGTGTTTCCGCGCAGCAGCGTATTGGATAACCTGCTTTTGGGAGCTTATTTTCGCAAAGACCGCACTCAAATTAAAAGTGATGTTGAAAGCGTTTTTAATATTTTTCCTAGATTGGAAGAACGAAAAGGCCAGCTTGCCGGAACCCTTTCCGGCGGCGAGCAGCAGATGCTTTCAATGGGGCGTGCACTGATGAGCCGCCCAAAGCTTTTGCTGCTTGATGAGCCCTCCATGGGACTTTCGCCTTTAATTGTAAAGCAAATATTTAAGACCATTCGTGATATCAATCAGAAGTCCGGAACAACGGTAATGCTGGTAGAGCAGAATGCAAACCAGGCGTTAAAGGTTGCCAGCCGCGGATATGTCATTGAGACAGGCGAAGTCGTTTTGGCGGATACCGCAGCCAATTTGCTTTCTAATCAGCAAGTCAAAGAGGCTTATCTTGGAAGTTAAAAAGGAGACATGTTTTATGCGTGGGGCTGTTTTTGCAAATGATGAACGAATTTATTTTGCAGCGGAAGCTCTAAAAAAATTGGGAATCAAAATTGACTGCGCAAACGATTACTCAAGAGGGCAGAACCTTCTAATGAAAAATCCAAAAAACTATGATTTTGTTTTGCTTCCGGTTCGCGGAACAGAAGACGGAACGATTTTGCGGTCGGCGGGAACATCACTTTTTATCGGAGACTTTCTAAAAGGACTTTTAGAGGGAATACCGGTTTTTACTGGGAGACAAACAGCGTATCTTCGTCAATTACATTTAAACCTCTATGACCCGTTTAAAGATCCGGAAGTTTCTAAAAAAAATGCAGAGCTTACAGCAGAAGGCGTTTTGTGGTTTCTTCTGGAATATACAAAGAAAAGCCTTTTTGAAGATTCTTATGATGTGATCGGTGCCGGTCATACCGGAAAAGCCATTACCAAGCTTTTAAGACGGCTGAGACTGCCGGTAAGACAGGCTGCACGGAACGGACATCTGGATACGATTTCTATGGAGCAATGGGAGAGAGAGACCCCGTCTGATGTGGTAATTATTACGGTACCGGCATTGGTGCTGCCCATGAAACTTGCAGAAAGCTGGAAAAAGCCAGTCTTTGTGTTGAATATTTCGAGCGGACAACTAGGAGCAGACCCCAAAATTGCAGAGCTTCAAAATATTACTTATTATGCGGCGCCGCCGCTGCCGAGCAAGGTAGCTCCCCAGTCGGCGGGAGTATTGATTGCAGATTATATCGGTCGGGTAATGTCTGACAAAAATATCCGGAAAGCAGATGCTGCTCCGGCAAAAAACGAGGGATGATTTTGAGAGTAATCGAACACCCGATTCTGGGTACACTGACAGATCTTAAAAAAGTCACACTATATTTTAATGGAAAACCAATCGAATCCGTCGAAGGGGAACCAATCGCGGCGGCGCTTTTGAATGCGGGTATTAAAGTATTTCGTACAACAGCAAAGCGCCATGAGCCGCGCAGCGTTTTTTGTGCGATTGGGCGTTGTACTGACTGCATGATGATTGTAGATGGAGTCCCGAATACGCGCACTTGTGTAACGCCTGTTCATGACGGAATGCGTGTGGAGCGGCAGGAGGGACTCGGTGTAGTTCGAAAGGAGGCAGACAAATGAAAACACTGGAAACAGAGGTTGCGATTGTCGGCGCCGGTTCTGCCGGACTTTCGGCTGCCTGTCAGGCACGCAATGCCGGAGCAAAGGTATTGGTCATCGATGAAAACAGCCGCCCCGGCGGGCAACTTTTTAAACAGATTCATAAATTTTTTGGTTCCCATGAACATCAGGCTGGAACCCGTGGTTATGTGATCGGGCAAAAGCTTCTGAAAAAAACGCAGGACTGCGGAGCAGATGTCATGCTTAATAGCCTTGTTTATGGAATTCAGCCCGAAGATCTTACAATGGGCATTATTCAAAATGGGAAAAATTGTCAGCTGCACGCAAAAAAAATTATTATTGCAGCAGGAGCAAAGGAAAATTATTTGCCGTTTCCCGGTTCTACGCTGCCGGGCGTAATGGGCGCGGGTGCTGCACAGACCATGATCAATGTTAACCGGGTTCTTCCCGGTAAAAAAATCGTAATGATGGGCTCCGGCAATGTAGGCTTGATTGTTTCTTATCAGTTGATGCAGGCGGGCGCTGATGTTCTTGGAATCGTAGAAGGAGCCCCGAAAATTGGTGGTTACGGCGTCCATGCCGGAAAGATCCGCAGAGCGGGGGTTCCATTTTATCTGGGACATACGATCAAGCAGGTATATGGGAAAGACTGTGTGGAAGCAGTCGAAATTGCAAAAGTAGATGAAAAATTCAATTCCATTGAAGGAACTGAAATGATGATCGAGGCGGATACCGTTTGCATGGCGGTAGGGCTCAATCCCATGACGGAACTTGCATGGATGGCAGGCTGTCAGTTTGATTTTATTCCTGCTTTCGGCGGACATGTTCCGCTGCATGATTGGAATATGGAAACGACGATTCCCGGTGTTTATGTTGCCGGAGATATTACCGGTGTGGAGGAAGCTTCTACCGCTATGGAAGAAGGAAATCTTGCCGGGGTTGCTGCAGCCGAAGCTTTGGGTTATCTGAGTGAGCAGGATGCAGCAGAAAAAAAGGCTGCAATTGTAGAACGGCTCAATACACTGCGCTGCGGACCTTTTGGAGAAGGGCGCAGAAAGTTTAAAGAGCATCAGATTGCTGATATGGAAGCGCTCAAACGCGGCGAATTTGTGGGGAGGTGCATTGAGAAATGATCGAAAAGGAAGGAATCATTTATACCGGGTTTCCGTCAAAGGAAGAACTCATGTCCTGTCCCGGAGTTCCCAGCGAGGAACGCATGAAAAAAGGGCGTGTGGCGGTAATCGAATGTGTTCAGCAGATTCCCTGTAATCCTTGTGCCAGTGCTTGTCCGATGGGTGCGATCACAATCGGGGAGAACATTACGAATCTTCCGCATCTAAACGAAGAAAAATGTACCGGCTGTGGGCTGTGTATTGCAAAGTGTCCTGGTCTTGCAATTACGGTCGTCAATAAGGCTTTCGGAGAAGGAGAGGCCTCCATTGATTTTCCATTTGAATATTTGCCGCTCCCTAAAGAGGGCGATTTTGTGGATGCGGTTTCCCGTGCAGGAGAGCCGGTCTGTAAAGGTAGAATTCTCAAAGTGAAAAATCTTGCAGCTTATGCGGGAACAACAGTGATTTCCATGGCAATTCCGGTGGAGTTTGCCGATACGGTTCGCAGCATGAAGCGCCTGCCGAATCCGGCAGTGGAAGGAGCGTGAGCAAAATGAATGATGATGTTCTGATTTGCCGCTGCCAAGAAATTACCCGCGGAGAGATATTGGAGGCGATCCATGACGGCGCGACTACAGTAGACGGTGTAAAACGCCGCACCAGAGCCTGTATGGGACTTTGTCAGGGCAAAACCTGCGAACGTTTGATCCAGGGGATTATCGCCG
The DNA here is from genome assembly GCA_002424295.1 of Ruminococcaceae bacterium UBA5450. Lineage (GTDB taxonomy): Bacteria > Bacillota > Clostridia > Oscillospirales > Acutalibacteraceae > Caproicibacterium. Next base: position 3,702 of record DIQY01000051.1, read on the forward strand.
AGGAAACAGGGAAAAATCGTGCTGAAATTCAGCCGCAGAAAACCCGTATGCCGGTGCGTCCGCTAAAATTAAGTGTGCTGGGAGGGAGTAGAAAAGATGAAGTATGATGTCATTATCGTCGGCGGAGGCATCATTGGATGTTCCGTTGCCTATTATCTTTCCAAACGGAATCAGAAAGTTCTGCTCCTTGAAAAGCGTGATCATGCACAGGGTTCTGCCGGTGCTACAGATGGTGTTGTCAGTTATCATACCAAAAAACCGGGAGCACAGATGGATTTGGCAGTTCAGTCTTTAAAGCTTTATGAGACGCTGGAAAAGGAACTCGGAGAGTCCGTTGAGTTTGTTCCGGACTGCGGAGGAATGCAGTTGGCAGAAAATAAGGATCAGTGGGATATGCTTAGTAAGATTGCGGATAAGCAGCGCGAAAGCGGTGTGGATATTCGCATGATCTCGATCGATGAGGCAAGAGAAATTGAGCCTCAGCTGGCACCTGATCTTTATGGAGTACTTTATGCACCATGCGGAGGCAAGGTAGAGCCGATTAAGCTGACGATGGCATTTTTGCATGCGGCGAAACGTCAGGGAGTCGAAGTAAAAAACCATCTGGGGGTTACCGAAATCAAAAAGGATAGTGCAGGCAAAGTAATCGGTGTTGTGACCGAAGACGGCAGCTTTTATGAAGCACCGAAAGTGGTGATTTCGAGTGGCTCCTGGTCGGCTGAGGTTGGAAAAATGGCGGGACTCGATCTGCCGATTAAACCCCGCCGCGGACAGCTTTTGGTGACAGAAGCGGTCGGTCCGTTTATGCATTGCACAGCACAGTGTGCTTTATATAATGTGATTAAATTTATGCCGGAGACAATCAAAGACCCCAAAATTCTTCATATAGGCGCTTCTCTAAGTATCCATCAGACGGAAAATGGCGGACTTTTAATCGGAGGCACCCGTGAATGGGCCGGGTTTGACCGCTTTAATTCTTTGGAGGCAGTGGAAGCAATCGCGCATCGGGCGCTGCGCTTTTTCCCGGCCCTTAAAAATGTCAGCGTCATTCGGGCATTTGCAGGACTGCGTCCCTATACGCCGGATAGCAAGGCACTGATCGGCGGGACAAAAAAAGTGCCGGGCCTTTATCTGGCAGCAGGCCATGAGGGGGATGGAATTGCTTTGGCACCAATTACCGGGAAATTGCTTTCTGAAGAGATTGTAGACGGAAGGTCTTCCTATTCGCTGGAACCATTCTCCCCGGATCGGTTTTCCTGAGTAAAAAAGAGAAAGGGTGGATTTACATTGAAACAGTTTGTGATAGCCCTTACCAGACAATGCGGCGCCGGAGCAACCCCAATCGGCAAAATCCTCGCAAAAATCTCGGCGTACATTTTTATAATCGGGAGCTTTTGCGGCTGGCTTCTGACGATAGCGGAATTAGTGAAGAACTTTTTGCTAAGGTGGATGAAGAGACCAAAAAGAGTCTGCTTTATAGAGTTTCAAGAAAAGTGTACGACGGTACCATAATTCCGCCGGAAAGTGATAATTTTCTTTCGAATGAAAATCTTTTTAATTATCAGGCGAAAGTGCTCAATGAGCTTGCAAATAGAGAATCTTTTGTGGTGGTTGGCAGAGCGGCAAATTTTGTGTTAAGAGATCGCCCCAATGTCATTGCGGTTTACCTTTATGCGTCGGAAGAAATTTGTGTCCGGCACCAGATGGATTTGATGAACTTTTCCTATGATGAAGCAGCCCACTATGTTAAGAAACAAAATAAGTATCGCCGCGGCTATTGCGCGCATCACACCGGACAAATCTGGGAAGATATGCGCAATTATGCACTTTGCGTCGATACCAATGAGCTGGGTTATGAAGGAACTGCAAAGCTGATTGAAGATTTTCTTATGAAGCGTATGGAACGGATTCCCTTTTGATTTTTAGAAGCGAATAGAAAAATTAAGAGTTCATAACAAAAAGGTTGCCCTCCAAAATTTTTTAGAGAGCAACCTTTTTTATTTTTAAATATTTAAAGAGCAATATGAAACAGTCTGCAGGCATTTTCAATTCCTAACTGAAGCACTTCCTCAGTTGTACAGTTGCGGGCCTGCGCAATGACCGCCGCTGATTTTGGAATCATGGTACTGTCACAGCGCTTTCCGCGGAAAGGGACCGGTGCCATATAGGGGCAGTCGGTTTCTGTTAAAAGCCGATCAGAAGGGACTGCCGCTGCAACCGCAACCGGAACCCGCGCATTTTTAAAGGTAACAGCTCCGCCTAATCCTACATACATTCCAAACTTTACCAGCTCCCGCATCATTTCGACGCTGCCGGAAAAACAGTGCATAACGCCACGCGGACGATATTTTCGCAGGATTTCCATGGTATCTCCGTGCGCCTCTCGGTCGTGAATGATAACCGGAAGATCATATCTTTTTGCAAGCTCCAACTGTGCGATGAAAGCTTTTTTCTGCTCTTCTCTCGAAGCATTTTCAGCAAAATGATAATCGAGTCCAATTTCGCCGATTGCAATCAGCTTGGAGTCCTTTTTTTTCAACATTTGTTCTAATTCGGTCAGCCAATTTTCCGGCGCTTCTTTTACTTCTTCCGGATGAAGCCCAATCGCTGCATAAATATAAGAGTATTTCTGAGCGAGAAAAAGCGCTTTTCGGCTGCTCTCAAGAGAAGCACCGCAGTCAATTAAACCACAGATACCATTCTGAGGTAAAAGCGTAGTCAAGACCATTTCACGGTCAGAATCAAATGCGGCGTCATCGTAATGCGCATGACTGTCAAAAATTCTGTTCATCGAATTCGGCTTCCTGCCGGGACACCGTCCAAAAACACGACTTTTACTTCATCACCGGCATCCGCTGCCAAAAGCATTCCCTGGCTTTCTACGCCGCAGAGCTTTGCAGGTTTCAGGTTGGCGACAAGAACAATTGTCTTTCCGATCAGTTCTTCCGGCTGATACCATGGTGCAATTCCGCTGCAGACCGTGCGTCCTTTTTCTCCGTCGTCCAAAGTCAATTTCAGCAGCTTTTTTGCGCGCTTGATGTGCTCACAATTAACAATCTTTGCAGCGCGCAGTTCCACTTTCTGAAAATCATCGATCGTGATCTGCGCAAGTCCTTCGATCTTTGGCTTTTGCTGCGCGGCGGGATTCGGAATCAGTTTGTTGAGTTCCTCAATTTCCTTGTCAACATCAATACGGGGGAAAAGGGTATCTCCTTTTTGCACGGTTACATCAGAGGGGAATTCACCGAACTTTCCAGCGCTTTCATAGCTGCATTGATCGCCGCTGATCCCAAGTTGTTCCTGAATCTTTGGGGCGGTTTCGGGCATAAAAGGCTTAATCAAAATGGAGACAATGCGCAGACTTTCGCACAGGTGTGCCATTACACAGGCAAGGCGATCTTTTTTAGTCTCCTCTTTTCCAAGAGCCCATGGGGTGGTTTCGTCAATATATTTATTGGTCCGCGCGATCAAACGCCAAATTTCTTCCAATGCTTTGCTAAACTGATAGCCGTTAATATTTTGGTCGCACTTTGCCCGCAGTTCGTTGCCCATTTTTTCCAATTCGCCGTCGGGATCGGCGCTTTCCCGCTGAGCAGGAATTTTGCCGTCAAAATATTTTTGCACCATTGCGGTCGTGCGGGAGAGCAGATTCCCAAGATCGTTGGCGAGATCGGCGTTGATTCGCGAAATGAGAGCTTCGTTTGTAAACACACCGTCACTGCCAAACGGAATTTCACGCAGCAAAAAATAACGAATCGCATCTACGCCATAGCGTTCGCAGAGAACATAAGGGTCTACAACATTGCCCTTACTTTTACTCATCTTTGTACCGTCGCCAAAAAGCAGCCATCCGTGGCCATAAACCTGTTTCGGCAGAGGCAGATCAAGCGCCATCAGCATGGCAGGCCAGATGATGGTGTGGAATCTAACAATTTCTTTTCCGACAAAATGGACATCGGCAGGCCAGTATTTACGGTAGGCACTGTCATCATCGCTGCCGTAGCCCAGTGCGGTGATATAGTTTGTTAAAGCGTCCAACCAGACATAGACGACATGTTTGGGGTCAAAATCAACCGGAATGCCCCAGGTGAAGCTGGTACGGGAAACACAAAGATCCTGCAGACCCTGATTGATAAAGGCAATCATTTCATTCTTGCGACTTTCGGGTTGAATGAATTTCGGGTGATCTTGATAGTATTGCAGTAATCGATCCGCATATTTGGAAAGTTTAAAGAAATAGGCTTCTTCTTCCGCCCATTTGACTTCACGGCCGCAGTCCGGGCATTTGCCGTCTTTCAGCTGATTTTCTGTCCAGAAGGATTCACAGGGGGTGCAGTACCAACCCTCGTATTTGCCTTTATAAATATCACCCTGATCGTGTAACTGCCGGAAAATTTTCTGAACTGCCTTGACATGGTAGTCATCCGTTGTACGGATAAAGCGGTCATTAGAGATATTGAGCAGTTTCCAAAGATCCTGAAAAACTTTGGAAATACGGTCGACATATTGTTTTGGAGTGATGCCTTCCGCTTCTGCTTTTTGTTCAATTTTCAGGCCATGTTCATCTGTTCCGGTCAAAAACATCACATCATAGCCCTGCATGCGTTTATAACGGGCGATTGCGTCGCTCGCCACAGTACAGTAGCTGTGACCGATATGCGGATTGCCGGACGGATAATAGATCGGTGTTGTAATATAAAATGTTTTCTTTTCCATATTGAGAACCCTCCATGCGGATTTTACTAAACGATAGATAATATCATTATATATCGAATGAGGGGGAATTACAAGAAAAAGCCATTTGTATAGGAAATGTGTGTAAATTGCATACTGAAAAAAGCAGTATAAGACGAATTTTAAAAGTCTAGTTTACTGTTTGATTTTAGGAGGTGCTGTTAGTCTCATAAATAAATTTCCGGACCGCAAGACAGTTTTGCGTCAAATCGGGGATCAAAACCATTCCAACGTCTACAGTAGCGTCCTGCCAGGAACCATCCACAGGAACATAAAAGGTCTTTGAGGAATAGAAAATTGCCGGAGAGGAAAGAAACGTGATTCCGGTCAATTCAATTGCCGGGATATTCGTGCGCAGCTTTTTAAGGATATTCGGCAGCTTCATGATTCCAGAGGGGCTAAGAACCTTTTTCAGAAGCTTTTGGATCACTTCGCGCTGTCTTGTCGTTCTGCCAAAATCAGTGCCCACTTTCCGGATCCGGGCGTAATAAACGGCATCAGCGCCGGTTAGATGGAGATTTCCGGCAGGATAGGAAGTTCCCTGATCGTGATTGAGCTGATCGACCAGATCCTGATCCATGGTGACATCAATTCCGCCGAGATCCGTAATGATATCGGCAAGCCCGTCCATATCGACGGCAATGTATTTATCTACTTTAATGCGAAAATTATTTTCGATGGTCTGCATGGTCAGCGCTGCGCCTCCATAGGCATAGGCAGCGTTTAGCTTGTCCATCCCATTTTCCGGTACGGCAAGATACATATCCCGCAGGAAAGAAGTCAACTTTAGAGTGTGATGACGATGATCGATCGAGAGCAGCATAATGGAATCACTGCGCTGTGCGCCTGCATCCAGTTTGTCGAGCCCTAACAGCATAATATTGGTGACAAACGGATCGGACATGACGCTGTAGGTGGGAGCATTTTTAGGCTGTGCGACATATTTGCTCTGATCGGTGTTTCCGGAGCGGTTCATCTGAGAATAGAGCATCGTTAAAATAACGCCGAGAATGATTAGAAGGACCAGTAGAATGCCGAGAATCCGGCGAAAAAGATGACGGTGGCGGCGACGGGGCTTTTTGTGATTGTCCCAATCGTCTCGGTCGTTCCGGCGGGATTGGCGATTTTTTTCGGAGCGAGAATTCTGATTTCCCGGCGCCTCGACATAATTATAGCAGTCAATCGGCAGCGTTTCTTCCTGCGTTTTATAGCGAGAGGAAGGAGAGACTTTTTTGCTTTTTTGAGAGCTCTTTTCGGCAGCAGAGGAAGGCTTTTTTGTGGAGGAATAAATATCTTTTGCTTTTCCTTTTCCTTTGCTGTATGAATAAATATCCCGGTCTTTTTCGGGGTGGGACGAATCACTCATCGGGAGATCCTCCTTATGATATTAATATAGAATCATTCTAACTGTTTCCCAAAAAGCTGTCAAGTTATGTAAACTTTTGAAGAAAAAATTTCTTGAGAGTTGACTTTTTTTAAAAGCAAGCATATAATAACATCGAATATAAAAAACCGACGAGAAAGAATAGTAACTCTGAATATCTTTTGCAAAGAGAGCCGCAGCGGGTGTGATTGCGGTAAAAAGAGGTAGAGTGAATGGGCTTTTGAGGGCAGGATGAAAGACGGATTTTGGGCCGTTTAGTAGTTCCTGACGGGGACTTTACCCGTTATCCGGAAAGCATGTATTTTATAAAGTGCATGAATTGAGTGGGCGTTTTTTTAAAACGTCAATTTGGGTGGTACCACAGGAGTTTTAAAGCTCTTGTCCCTGTGTTTTTGCAGGGACAAGAGCTTTTTTTATGCAGAGAAAGGGGTGAGGCAGATGCCGGATGGTTGGTGGCAAAGCTTTTTGCCAAAAAATAGGAATCTTCGTACGAGGGCAGGCATTTGCCCCCATCAGTGATTGAGTGACAGAATTTGGAGGAATTAAAATGAAAAAAAATCTTTTGAAAAAAGTATCCGCATTTGTGATGGCAGCATTTTTAGCGACGGCAGCTACCGGTTGTGGGAGCAGTTCTTCTTCTACCGGCGCTTCTTCTTCAGCGGCTTCAGGAAAAAAGACAATCGGGGTCATTCAGTTTGCAACGCATCCATCCCTCGATAATTGTTATGAGGGCTTTAAAGATGGGCTTGCCGAAGGCGGATTTAAAGAGGGCGAAAATCTGACGATCGATTTTCAGAATGCACAGGGAGAAACCGCCAATGCAGATATGATTGCAAAAAGTCTTGCCGCAAAAAATTATGATATGATCGGCGCAATCGCAACGCCTGCAGCGCTGAGCGCATACGGAGCTACCAAAAACGCCGGAACACCAGTAGTCTTTACAGCGGTCAATGATCCGGTCGGGGCACAGCTTGTTAATAGCCTTGACAATCCGGGAACCAGTTGTACCGGAAGCAGCGACGTACTTCCCCTGGAGGCGCAGGTTAAGATGATTCGTGCATTTTTACCCAATGCGAAAAAGATTGGAGTCCTTTATACGACCAGCGAGCCGAACTCCATTTCTATGTTGGAAAAGTTTAAGGGAGTTGCGGCAAACGAGGGCTTTGAGGTTGTCGAACAGGGCGTAACCAATTCCAGCGAAGTTGCTTCCGGTGCAACAGCATTGGCTGCAAAAGGAGTGGATTGCTTTAATAACTTTACGGATAATAATGTTGTTAACAATCTTTCGAGTGAACTGCAGGCTGCTAAAAAGGCTGGAATTCCGGTATTCGGCAGCGAAGTGGAACAGGTGAAAAATGGTTGCCTCGCAAGCCAGAGCATTGACTATGTGGCGCTGGGAAAACAAACTGGCCTGATGGCGGCAAAAATTCTTAAAGGAGAAGCAAAAGCTTCCGATTTACCGGTTTATACGGTAGAAGATGCTACCCCTGTTTATAATGAAACGGTTCTGCAAGAAATGGGACTGAGTCTTCCGAGTGAATATCAGACAGCGGAAAAAGTGACTTCTGCAAAATAAAAAGCACCTTTTTATAGAATGGGATTTTTGGAAAGAGAGCTGAAAAGAAAGCATGGATGTGTTTTTTAATCTAATTCTAGCGATCCTCGAGGAGGGATTCATCTACGGAATTATGGCGGTTGGTGTTTATATCACCTATCGTGTTCTGGATTTTCCGGATTTATCGGTAGATGGAACTTTTCCAATGGGAGCCTGCCTTACGGCGGTGTTGATTTCGCATGGAATGAATCCGTGGCTTGCATGCTTGTGTGCATTTTTCGCGGGAACAATCGCAGGCGGAGTAACAGGGTTTTTGCACGTAAAGCTTCACATTACCGATCTGCTCTCTGGAATTTTGGTTATGACCGCTCTTTGGAGCGTGAATCTGGCAACCATCATGGGTGGAAAAGCGACGATCACGATTTTTAATTCCAACACGATTTTTAATTCGGGACTTGCGATGCTCTTACCGAATGCGGCAGCGCAGTTTCGAGTCGTGATTTTGGCAGCAGCTGTTTGTCTTTTGATTAAATATTTGACCGATGCTTATTTACGAACACGTTCCGGTTTGTTATTGCGTGCTGCAGGAGATAATGCCCAGTATGTGATTTCCCTAGGAAAAGATCCGGGCAGCATGAAAATTCTTGGACTGATGATTGGAAACGGCTGCACGGCACTTTCCGGCAGCATTTTGGCACAGCAGGCGGGTTCCGCCAATGTAGCGAGTGGAACCGGTATGGTCGTAATGGCACTTGCTTCGGTAATCATCGGAACGACCGTTTTTAGGAAAGCCAAGTTCATGCGTGCAACGAGTGCAGTAGTCTGCGGTGCGATCCTTTATAAGGCTTGTCTTGCAGGAGCAATGCAGATGGGACTTGATACCAATTATTTAAAGCTTTTGATGGCGGTCATCTTTACCATTGCTTTGGTGGGGAACCAAATTACTTTGGGAAGGAGGAAAAAGCAGCATGTCGATCCAACAAAAATCTGAGCCTTTGGTTCGAATGGAACATATTGCTAAAGTTTTTCACCCGGACGAGGTGAATGAAGTTGCTCTTTTCCAAGATTTTAACCTGACCATTCGTGAGGGCTCTTTTGTCTCGGTTGTGGGAAGCAATGGTTCCGGAAAAACGACGATCCTTAATTTGCTCTGTGGCTCCATTCCGGTGGACAGCGGAAAAATTTTTGTGAGGGATCGCGAAATTACGAAGCTTTCCGAATATGCGCACAGCCGGTTTATCGGGCGTGTGTTTCAAGACCCCGCGAAAGGAACTTGCCCGCAGCTGACCATTCTCGAAAATATGGCGCTTGCCGACCAAAAAGGAAAGCCCTATGGCCTTGCCCATGGAGTAAACCGCAAACGGGTGGATGCTTATCGTGGCCAGTTAGAGCTTTTAAAGCTGGGATTGGAAGATAAGCTGGAGGTGACAGTTGGGAGCCTTTCCGGCGGACAGCGTCAGGCTTTGGCACTTTTGATTGCCACGATGACGCCGATTGATCTTTTGATTCTTGATGAGCATACGGCAGCGCTGGACCCGCGTTCCAGCGAGACGGTAATGGAGCTGACAAAACGGGTCGTCAAGGAAAAACATTTGACGGCACTGATGGTTACGCACAATCTGCGGTTTGCAGTGCGTTATGGAGACCGTCTTCTTATGATGCACCGCGGAAAAATCGTTTTGGATCATGAAGGAGCCCAAAAAAGTGCCTTAGAGGTTCGTGATCTGACAGATCGGTTTAACGAAATCTCGATTGAAGATGGAAATTGATATAAAATAAAAGGACGCCTTCCTAATTGAAAGGCGTCCTTTTATTTTATGCTTAAAGATAGAATAAGACGAAAGAAGTTTTAGCCTTCCGCATCATCCTTTTCGGATGGCTTTTCGAGCTCATCCGAAATCAGAGTCCCTTTTACACGGGGACGCATGATCTCTTTTGCACGCTGCCGCAGACGATTTTTGGAAATTGCCTCCATCGTTATTTCTTTAAGACTGCCGCTTCCGCTGTCTACTAAGCCAAAGAGCATTTCGGTAGCGGCTTTGACACTGGGGAGCTCATCCATTCGCAGGAATACCTTATGACCGTCTTTATAGAAAATAAATTTCATCAGGCGCGTACAAGGCGTTTGTAGAAAATGAATATACAGTTTTAGAACGGTACGGTCTTCTTCATCCGTAGTGAGTTCTGCAGAAGAACCGATAAAATAATCTTCCCCGCCTAATCGGATCCAACTGCGAATGGCACTTGTCTGCAGACCCGCGTCAATCGTAACCTCGGATTCACCGCAGAGAAAGGTGCAGCGACAAAGATCCGGCTCAAAGGCAAATCGGACTGCCTTTGGAGAAGATGGAAAATTATTCGTAACACTGCGCAGAATCAGCGGCATCAAAGAAGCAAATCCGTCTTCTAGAAGGAAATCACCCTCCGGAATTGTCTTTGCGAGCGGCGGGATCGAAGGAACATGCTTTGGCTCCGGAGAAGCTTTCAGTGCGTGAAATAAACGGGAAAGCCCTTTTTGAGGAGGCTCTTCCTGAGAAGGAGCCTGCTTTGTATGGTTCGGTTCTGCATAGAGATGATCAATCACGTCTAAAAGTTTTTTGACGCCCATTACATCACTCGGAAGCGGCATTTCTGCGAAAGGGTCAGCCTGATCTCCAAAGAATTTTTCAATAATTTCCAGAGAGGAATCATGAAAAAGCTGGCCGCTTCCGCTGGTGATAGCAATTACCATATCGCGCGCCGGAAGAACGACTACATATTGTCCGAAGACGCCGTTAAATTGATAGGCATCTTTTGCGGGAAAACGCCGAATCTGATATCCATATCCGGTGGGGCGGTCTCCCTCTTGAAAAGAAACCCAGTTCGAAGTGCTGTCAATTATCCATTGTTCGGGAATGACCTGAATCTTTTTATTGCCTTTTTTCCAAGCACCATGCTGCAGATAAAGCTGACCAAGTTTCAGCATATCGACTGAGCGCAGATAGAGTCCCCAGCCGCCTTTTTCAATTCCCATGGGGCAGGTGTCCCAGCGCGGTTTTGGAATCCCGAGTGGAGAAAAGAGGCGCGGCATCAGAAAATCGACAAGGGACATCCCTGATTTTTTGCAGATAAGGGCTGAAAGTATGTAGGAATTCATACTGTTGTAGTAAAATGCGGTTCCGGGTTCGAAAAGGCAGTCGGAAGAAAGGAAGCCTTTTATCCAGTCTTTATCGGTAATGCTGAATACCTCGTTATATTTGACGCCGGAAGTCATGGTTAACAGATGGCGTACCGTGATATTGTTAAAACGAGCACTGCGAAACGGCGGTCTGATCTCAGGGAAAAGATCAACCAGTTTGTCCTCCACCGAAAACAGGTTTTCTTTTACAGCAAGTCCCACAGCCATGCCGACGACGCTTTTGGAGAGGGAAAACATCATATGGGGGCATCCGCTGGAATAGGGCTGAAAGCTGCTTTCTGTAATCATTTTTCCGTGGCGCATAATGGCAACGCTGTGTACCCGGATATCCGGACAATCGCGAAGCGCTGCATAAAAATCGGCGATCGTGCGGCTAGGTACGCCTTGTGCTTCTGGAACCTCGCGTTCCATGCCGTAGATTTCAGCATCCGGGTTCTGACGGTTTGGATAAGGAACAAACGGATAAGGCGAAATCTGTTCGGGAGTCCCCTGTAAAAAATGAATTAGCAAATTTGCAGTTTTCACCTGCGGCATAAGATCTGGAATCATTGGGATTCCTCCTTTTGGTCCATGGAATTTGTCACAATATTTTGATAGTCAAGATGTAATTCCGGATCAGGAGCCGGAAGGCTGAATTTGTCCCGCAGCCGACGGTTTAAATCGGGAAGCATTGCTCCCAAAGAATCCGGATCGTCCGGAAGAAGCGCAATCGCCTGACTAAGGCTTTCGATCAGATATCCTTTTGTGCTTTTCTGTCCGGAGAGCCTTAAAACACCGTCAGGACGACCGCCTTTTGTGGGGACCCCCAGAATTCGGCAAATCTCCAATGTGCATTCCGGCTGCCCTCCCTCAGCAGGGCCAACGATTAGAATGACAGGGCTTTCACTTAAAAGCTCGGCTAAAGCGGCATGCAGTCGCTTTAGATTCGTTGCAGTACGGATTGCAGTAAAAGTGATTCCGCTGTGCCCCAGAAGTTCCTGGCAAATGCTGGTGCGATGTGCTTCATAAAAAATAACAGCGGTATCCATTTTGGGAACTCTTCCTTTCTGATTGTAAATTTTATTTAGCGCGGCGCTCATGATGGAAGGCTGACACTTCGATGTCGGGCAATCCTAAAAGACGGCGGCGCAGCATATCAAGCGCATTATTTGCGGCGGCTAAGCGCAGAAAAGAACGCTCGCGGATATGGCCATTTTTTGGATTCAGTTCCCGAATCCAAGTGCTGCAGCCATCGCAAAGTCCGATATAAATCAGTCCGACCGGCTTTTCGGCAGTTCCACCGTCTGGACCGGCAATTCCGGTAATACCAATGCCGAAATCGGCGCCTGCTTTTTCCCGAACTCCTTTTGCCATTGCGGCGGCAACCTCCGGACAGACTGCACCCTTTTTGCGCAGTAACTCTTCCGGAACGCCTAATAACATCGTTTTAATATCATTGGAATAGGTGACTGCTCCCATATGAAAAACGGCAGAAGAGCCGGGAATATCCGTGATTCGTTTTGCTACCAGTCCACCGGTGCAGCTTTCTGCTGTTGCCAGTGTCATTTTCTGCTCTGTGAGCGATTTGACGACTACTTCTTCGAGACTTTCCACATCGATTCCATAGACTGCGTCTCCAAGGCGATTGCAGATTTCATGCACCATTGGTTTACATAATTTTTGTGTTTCCCTTTTAGTAGAAGCTTTAGCAGTGACCCGGACATACATTTCATTGGTAGCTGCATACGTTGCAACAGTCGGATTTTTGTTTTCGGTCAAATCCAAAATTCGCTCTTCTGCAGCACCTTCTCCGATTCCATAAACGCGGATATCGGTGCTCCAAATGATGCTGTCCGCCAATTTGGAAAGAAACGGCATTGCATAATTTTCCATCATGGGGACCAGTTCTGACGGAGGTCCGGGCAGCATGACGACCACTTTTCCGTCTTTGGTGGTAAATGCACAACCGGGAGCGGTACCGTGATCGTTTTGAAGAACGGTGCAGCCTTCCGGCAGCATGACCTGTTTTAGTTGGTTAGGGCCGCAGTCCCGGCCTTTAAAATATTCTTTGAGGCGTTCGAGACTCTTTTTATCCTGTACGAGGTGACGCCCTGCGAGACGTGCACAGGTTTCTTTTGTCAGATCGTCTCCGGTGGGCCCAAGGCCGCCGGTGGTGACAATTAAATCTGCGCGGGAAAAAGAATCGGTGAGTGCGGTGGTAAGCCTTTCGGAGTTATCACCGACAATACTGGAATATTGTACATCAATGCCAAGAGCAGCTAGACTGCGTGCTACATAAGCAGTGTCGGAGTTGATCACCTGACCGAGAAGAAGTTCTGTGCCGACCGAAATAATTTCAGCTTTCATAGTAAAGAGATCCCTCCTAATTTTTAATAACGGCCGATTTTACAGCCGAAAGAATCAAAATCTAAACGGGAATCCGGCGAATGGTTGTGTTTTGTACGCATTCGTCGAGAAGTGCTTCTACGGGAAGTACGGATTCTGCCTCTAAAACATCTTTCAAATTTGGACGAGTGCGGGGATGCTTTGGGGTAAAGACAGTGCAGCAGTCTTCAAAAGGCTCAATAGAAGTTTCAAAAGTGCCGATTTTTTGAGCCATTGCAACGATATCCCGCTTGTCGTCCCCGATCAGAGGACGAAAAACAGGCATGGAACAAGCTTCGTCCGTACAGCAGATTGCCTGTAGAGTCTGGCTTGCTACCTGGCCGAGACTTTCTCCGGTAATCAGTGCACGGCAGTCCTCTTTTTGTGCGATTCGTTCTGCGGCCTTCATCATAAAGCGGCGCATCAGAATGGTAAAATATTCTTCGGGACAATGATCGCGGATCGCTTCTTGAATATGAGTGAACGGCACGGTAAACATATAAATTCTACCGGCGTAAGCGCTTACTTCGGTGAGCAGATCGACTACCTTCTGTTCGGCGCGTTCACTGGTGTAAGGCGGACTTGCAAAGTGTACGGCCGAAAGTTCCAGCCCGCGGCGCGCCATCATCCATGCGGCAACGGGACTGTCGATTCCGCCGCTGATGAGAATGGCGGCTTTTCCGCCGGTGCCGACGGGAATCCCGCCCGCACCGCGCAGCGGTTCGCCATGGATATAAGCTGCAAAATCACGCACTTCCACGCGCACGATTAAATCGGGATGATGGACATCGACCGAAAGATTCGGAAATTTTTCCAGTAAATAAGCGCCGGTCTCAGCACTGATCTGCGGAGAATTGAGCGGAAATTTCTTATCGCTGCGCTTTGCTTCCACCTTAAACGTTTTGGCAGAAAGCAGCTGATATTTAAGATATTCGGCGCAGGCGGGCAGAATTTTTTCCATACTCTTTTCCGCAATGCAAGCTCTGGAATAGGTGGCGATACCGAAAATCTTTCCGATCCGTTCGGAAGCTTCGTCCATATCGCAGTCGTCGAAAAGCGGGGTTACCGTAATGGTAGACTGCAGGGAACGTATTTCAAATTTTCCAGCGGGCGCAATCCTTCTGCGAATATTTTTGAGCAAAGTCTGCTCAAAGGTTTGGCGGTTAAGCCCTTTTAATACCAATTCGCCTAATTTAATCAAAATAATTTCTTTCATGATCAGAATCCGTTTCTATGTTTATTTTGAATTTATTGAGAAATTTTATACATGCTGAAGGGAACGAATTCCTTCCTTTATGGCATTGCAGAAAGCGAGAACGTCCTCTTCCGTATTATAGCGGGAAAAGCTGACTCGCAAAGCAGAATCAATTCGCTCGCTTGAAAGCTTCATAGCAGAAAGAACGGGGCTCTTTTTTCCCTTGGAACATGCAGAACCGGAGCTGACATAAATATTTTTCGAAGAGAGAAAATGCAGCATGGTTTCTGCACGAATTCCAAGAATGGAGAGATTGCACACAAAGGGAAGTGCATCAGAGGGACTGTTGCGGACGACTCCCGGAATCGGTGCCAGTGTCTCAAAAAGAAGATCGGAAAGGGTCTGTGCTTTTTTGCGGGAGACAAGGGGACTCGGTAAAACGGAGCAGGCAGTGCCAAAAGCACCGATAAGGGGCATAGCCTCTGTGCCGGGACGAAGATTTCTTTCCTGTCCGCCGCCGAAAGTATGGGGACGGATCGTAATGCCTTTTTTCAGGTAAAGAGCGCCGACCCCTTTTGGTCCGTGAATTTTATGGGCACTGATTGATAAAAGATCAATCCCTAAATGCTTTGGAGAAATCGGAAGCTTGCCAAATGCCTGTACCGCGTCCACGTGAAGGAGCGCAGGGGCACCGGCAGATTCGATTGCCATATGCGCAGCCTCAATCGGGAGGATCGTTCCGACTTCATTATTGACCGCCATCATGCTGACGAGAATGGTATCCGGGGTGACAGCTTCAAAGACTTGTTCCGGAGAGATATGACCCTCTTTGTCCGGTATGAGATAGAGAACTTCGAAACCTTCTTCCTCAAGAGCATGTAATGTATTAAGCACAGCCGGGTGCTCAATTGCGGTAGAAACAATGCGGTTTCCACGCTTCTTTCTGGCATGTGCTGCTCCAAAAAGCGCAAGGTTGTCCGCTTCGGTTCCGCCGGACGTAAAAATAATTTCTTCCGGTTGAACGCTCAAAACTTTTGCAACCTGTTCGCGCGCAAGGCGCAGAGCTCTCTCTGCTTCAAACCCCATTTTGTGCAGAGAAGAGGGATTTCCATAAGTTTCTGTCATGAGGGAAAATGCTGTTTTAGCGGCTTCTTCGCAAACCTTGGTGGTAGCCGAATTATCAAGATAAATCTCTTGCAAGATGATCCTCCTGTTTTGTATATAATTAAATCTTATTATACACCCACAAAAGTGTGGAAGCAACTGAATCAAAGACAATCAATCGGCTGCTTTTTGTTCGTGTTTGCGGGATCAAAAAGAAAAGAATGCATGGATACAGATAGAGTCATTTATTTGCAGAGTTTACGATTTCATACAAATAAAATTAAAAAAGGATCGACTTTCCAACAAGAAATTTGGACGGAAAGTCGATCCCCTTTTGTTTTCATGGAATGATTTTGGACAAAGCAGCATAAAACTCGATTAGGTGGGATTATTCAGAGATTTGAGCCGTTCCTGTGGAGAGGGAACTTCTGCATAGGGACCGGTGTGATAGATCTTCATAAGTTCTTCCATGAGTGAAAAAATCTGTTTTTTGGAATCAGTCTTATCAAATTCTTCGCAGGAAGCGCGCATCTTTTTGAGTTCCGTTTCATTGCTGAAAAGATCCGAGATGATCGCTGCACAGTCTTTTCCACTGCCCAGTTCCACCGCCATGTTATGGTTCAAAAGAAAATCGGTATTGTCTTCTTCCTGACCGGGAATTGCATCAAACACGGCCAGCGGGATTCCGCAGGCAAGCGCTTCGCTGACGGTCAGACCGCCAGGCTTTGTAACCAGAAGATCCGAAGCGTGCATATAGGATTCTACTTCATCTGTAAAATAAATGAGCTTTGTCGGCTTTTTGCTGTGAGGAACGGCTTCTTCTTTAAACATCTCATAGAGCTTTTCATTTTTGCCGGTGATTACAATCATTTGAAAATCCTGTGATAGAGCGGCGATTCGTTCATAGATTCGCAGAACGCGAGTCACGCCGAAAGAGCCTGCCATAATTAGGATCGTAGGCTTGTCCGGATCAAGACCCAGACGAATACGAACAGAGTGGCGATCTTCTTTTTTAAAGAAGGCATCCCCTACTGGAATCCCAAAAGGATGGACCAATACCCGCGGAACCCCCATCGTTTCCATTTCGTCGATCATATCTTCGGTGCTGACAACATAGGCATCTACATTGGAGGCAATCCATGCCATGTGCGGGCCGTAATCCGTCATTAGGCAGATAAGCGGAACTTTCAGGACACCCTCTCGTTTCAAATTGGAAATCATTTCGGTTGCAAAAGGATAGGTGCTTAAAATCACATCGGGTTTTTCCTTTTCTAATAGAGGAATCAGCTTTTGCGCTGCACTGTGATTAACACGGACCATCAGGCTGTTGAGCGGGGTATCTTTATTTGTTGCTTTATAGAGAGAGCCAAAAAACTTTGGCGCGTTTTTGGCGATCAGCTTGTAGCCGTCACAGCAGGTCCAGTCCAGTGCTGCACTGACATTTTTTAGTGCATCTGCGACCAGAACTTCAGCGTTTGGCACATTCTGCTTGATATAATCTTCTACTGCATGAGCTGCACGTAAATGTCCGCCGCCTGCTGCGGCAGAGAGAATCATAATTTTCAAATCATCACTCCTTTAAAATATTCATAAAAATTATAGCATAAACTTTCTGTTTTTTCTACATGGTGTTTTTGCTAAAAAGGCACTTGTTTGCAAAGCTGTAACTTTACACGCAATCCCAAAGTTACTATAATAAAAAAAGAAGAAAATTGGCATAAAATGTGTTTTTTAAGGGGAATTCGAAAGGGTTCCATTTTATAGGAGGATATATTATGCAGCATTGCCAGGGGGAACCTGTAAGAAACATGATGAAGTCCAACAGGCATAAAAAAAGGCTCATTTTTATCTGTTCGGCTTCTGTTGTTGGCGTTTTGATTATCGTTGGTGCCATTGTGTTTACCTTGATTCGACAAGGGAAGCTTGCGAATCCATGGAGAAGTGCGAATACTTTTGCAAATGGGGTAACCGTAGAAGGAATTGATTTAGGCGGTAAGACTATGGAGCAGGCAAAAGATGCACTCGCGGATATAGAAAAGCAAAAAACTTCCGGATATCGGTTTGAACTCAAATATCAGGATCAAACTTTTGCCGTGTCGGATCAAAATTTTAAGGTCACCTGTAATACGGATGAAGTGTTGGAAGAGGCAATTCAAGCGAAAAAGGCCGAAAACTTTTCTCTTTCAACGGCAGTTGATCAGTCTACTTTAAAAACTGCATTGGAAAATGCAGTGGAGCCCCTTAATAAAGAGGCAAAAGACGCACAGGCAAAATCATTTGATCCTTCTTCCGGTAAGGTTACTTGTGATGCGGCGCAGACGGGTGTGGAAGTACAGAATGACCAGGTCCTTCAAGATGTTCAGAAAATTTTGGATGAGGGAAATAAAACCGGCAGCGTGACTCTTACAGTGAAAACTGTAGACCCGCAGGTTACAGCAGATGATATTCAGAAAAACACTGTGAAACTGGGAACTTTCAGCACGGTTTCTACGAATAATGCTAACGGTACGTTTAATATGGCGCGTGCCTTGTCAACGGCTAATGGAACGATTATTCAGGGCGGAGGAATGTTTTCTTTTCTCAATACGGTAGGAGCCTGCGATGAAGCTGCCGGATATAAGTCGGCCGGAGCGATCGTAGATGGAAAAGTAGTAGATTCTTATGGCGGCGGGATCTGTCAGGCGAGCACGACGATTTATGGCGCGGCGCTGCGCTCGGCGTGCAACATCACTGTTCGCTACAATCATACCTATGCTTCTTCTTATGTGCCTTTGGGACTGGATGCAACGGTCAGCTGGCCGAGTGCGGATTTACAGTTTAAAAATCCGACTAAATATCCGATGTTTATAGTGAGCGGTTCTAATGGAAATACGATGTTCTGCACTATCTATGGATATAATGACGGAACGTGGGATAATATAGAAGTTTCTTCCTGGCAGGCCAGTAAAGATGACAAAGGTGCCGTGACAGCAGATGCGCAGCGTACTTACTATAAGAATGGTGCAAAGGTGCGTTCAGAACAGCTGCCGAGTTCTTATTATTCCAACAAAGAAGCAGCTTCATCCGATTCTGCAGGAACAAATAATGACGCCGAAAATAATACGAGCCAGACAGAGCAGCCTTCGGTAGGAACAGCGGGAGCAATTTCGCAAGGTTCGGGTAATAATGCAGCACCTCCTTCTAGTGATACGGGGAGCAAAACAAAACCGCCACAAGGACAAAACTCCTCCGTTTCTGGAAGCTCGAAAGCCACCTAAAAATTATTTAAAAAAATATTAAAACGGGCTGAACCGAAGATAAACGGTTCAGCCCATTTTACGGGCAAGAGAAAAACTTGACTTTTTAGTTTGAATTTGAGAAAATAACTAAATATAGTATGCACACGCTTTTTGCAAAAAATCCGGAAATATTGGAGAAGAAAGGACGGATCACAGTGGCGTTTTGTGTTGAAAATCCCGAGATCAGCGTCATCGTGCCGGTCTATAATGTGGGAGAGTTTGTTGAGAAGTGCATTTCTACGCTTGCGGAACAGTCGATTAAGGTTCCTTATGAAATTCTTGCAGTGAATGACGGAAGTACGGATCAGTCTTTAAAAATATTACAGAAAATGGAACAAAAATATTCTAATGTCTGCATCTTGGATCAAAAAAATTCAGGAGTTTCAGTTGCACGGCAAAATGGCCTCAAGCAGGCGCGGGGAAAGTATATTTGCTTTGTAGATGGAGATGATTATGTATCGAGGAAATATCTCGAGAAGCTTTATCAGGCGTGTGAAAAGAATCATGCTCAGATCGCTTGCTGCTCTTATGATTGGCATTTCGTTTTGAGTGGATTTTATTTGCCGTATCCATTTCGAGCTTATCACGTGATGAGTACCGAAAGAGGATTGCGCATGTTGATTCGTGATTATCAGATCCAGAGCTTTTGGTGGAGCAAGATGATAGAGAAAAGTGTGATTCTCGCGTCTCACGTGACTTTTCCAAGAATGTGCTTTGAGGATTTAGCAGTTCTGCACAAGGTTTTTGCCTGTGCGGATAAAGTCGTTCTGATTCCAAATGGACTTTACTATTATAATGTCCATACGGAAAGCACACTCGGAACCATGAACCCGCAGAAAATCTGTGATTACATACGGGCAGTGGCAATGGTTCGAGAAGGATTGATGCAGAAGGGATTGTATGCTGGAAAATACCGCAGCGCCCATAATGCCCTCGCGAGTAAGTCACTTTCTTGCTGCCAATGGAATGTTATGAAAATGCATATAGAGGCGCATCACCTGAAAGGCGCCATGGCAAATTTGCATCGCGTTCACTTGTTGATGAAGCAGGTGACGGCAGATGAATTTAACCCGAATACTTTTTATGAGGAATTGTCAGGAGAAATTTTAACTCCTTCTGATAGAAAAGAAGCGGATGATACCATTTGCTGAGGAGGCATAAAATGAAAGACGGCTTTTTAAATGTAGCTGCGGTGACTCCCGCGCTTCGGGTAGCCGATTGTGACGGAAATGCTGAAAAAATTTTGGAACAATTAAATCTCTGCGCACAAAAGAGAATCTCTGTGGCAGTTTTTCCGGAACTTTCCCTGACAGGCTATACCTGCGGAGATTTATTCCACGATGCTGCGCTTTTACGTTCGGCAGAAGAAAATTTAAAAATCATGATCCAAAAAAGCAGCAGTCTTTCGATTTTGGCAGCAGTAGGAGTGCCGGTGGCTGTTGGGGGGGCACTTTATAATTGTGCCGCTGTTTTTTGCAAGGGAAAACTTTTGGGGCTGACCGCGAAAAAATTTATTCCGAATTACGGAGAATTTTATGAGATGCGTCAGTTTACCCCGGCGCCGGAGGAACCGATGATGGTTTCTTACTGTGATACAGAAGTTCTGCTGGGAAGCGGCCTTTTATATCAATGTGAAAACAATCCCCAAATGACTGTCGGCATAGAAATGTGTGAGGATCTTTGGGTTCCGGAGCCGCCCAGTGTGCAGATGGCAAGAGAGGGAGCGCTCTTGATTTTGAACCTTTCTGCCAGCGATGAGACAATCGGAAAAGCGGAGTATCGAGAGAGCCTCATCAGAAATCAGTCTGCGCGGCTTTACTGTGCTTATGCCTATGCAGATGCAGGCGAAGGGGAATCGACCACTGATATGGTCTTTGCCGGCCATGATCTGATTGCGGAAAGCGGTGCGATTCTCAATCAAACCAAGCTCTTTTCCGGTGCCTGCGCAATGGCACAGGTGGATTTGGAACGCCTTTTGCAGGAACGCCGCCGTGCGACTACATGGACAGATCTTCCTCAGAAATCTAAAATTCTGTTTTCGATGAATTCGGCGGAAACGGGGCTCTTGAGAAAGTTTCCTCAGACGCCGTTTGTGCCGGAGGATCGAGGGGATTTGAAGCGCCGCTGTGAGCTGATTTTATCAATCCAGGCGAACGGACTGAAGACCCGATTAAAGCATACCGGAATCAAAAATGTCGTGATCGGTGTTTCCGGCGGATTGGATTCCACCTTGGCTTTGCTGGTCGCGACCAGAGCTTTTGAACTCTTAGGGCTTTCCAAAAAGGGAATCTTTGCGGTTTCCATGCCGGGATTCGGAACCACCAGCCGTACGCGCTCTAATGCACAAGGGCTGGCAGTCGCCTTGGGGGCGCAATTTAAAGAAGTGCCGATCGGAAAGGCTGTTCGGCAGCACTTTTCCGATATTGGGCATGATGAGTCTGTGCAGGATGTCACTTATGAGAACAGTCAGGCGCGAGAACGCACACAGGTGCTGATGGATTTGTCGAATCAGGTCAATGGCCTTGTGATCGGGACGGGAGATCTTTCCGAATTGGCGCTTGGTTGGGCAACTTATAA
>DIQY01000051.1:25288-39459 GCA_002424295.1 Ruminococcaceae bacterium UBA5450
TATGAGTATGTATGGGGTGAACGCCTCTATCCCCAAAACATTGGTGCGTCATCTCGTGCGCTATGCTGCGGAAGATTTCGGCGGCGAGATTGGAAAAATTCTGCTTGATGTGCTGGATACGCCGGTGAGTCCGGAACTTCTGCCGCCGAAAGATGGTAAAATTGCGCAGAAAACGGAAAACTTGGTGGGACCCTATGAGCTTCATGACTTTTTCCTTTATTATATGCTGCGCTTTGGCTTTGCACCGGATAAAATTTATCGGATGGCCTGCCATGCCTTTGAGGGGCAGTATGACCATGAAACCATTCTTAAATGGCTTAAAACTTTTTACCGTAGATTCTTTACACAGCAGTTTAAACGTAGCTGCCTGCCGGACGGGCCGAAAGTTGGCAGCGTGACGCTTTCACCAAGAGGTGACTGGAGAATGCCAAGCGATGCTGCGGTTACTTTATGGATGAAAATTCTCTCGAGCTTGGAATTCTAGTAAAAGGACAAAAATCTTTTAGAATATTGAGTGCCCTCTTCGGAAAGAATAAAAATCCGAAGGGGGCACTTTTGATGAAATTGACCGATAAGGAATATCAAAGCCTATACGAGAAGGCATCACCGAATAGCAAATGGGGCCAAAATTGCCTTTGGGCATTTTTTGTCGGCGGAGCAATTTGCGCTGTTGGACAGATGCTTTGCAATCTTTACGTAATGTTGGGAGAAGATCTTTCGGATGCGCGTACGTGGGTCAGCCTTTCGCTGGTACTCTTTTCTGCGCTGCTTACCGCATTTCAAGTTTATGATAATTTGGCAAAGCATGCAGGCGCTGGCACTTTGGTGCCGATCACCGGCTTTGCCAATTCGATTGTTTCCCCAGCAATCGAGTTTAAAAGTGAAGGATTTATTACCGGAATGGGTGCAAAAATGTTTGTCATTGCAGGTCCTGTTCTGGTATATGGAACGGTTGCATCGGCAGTTTATGGACTGATTCTGGTGCTTTTCCATTTGTATTGAGGGGAGGAAAGCACGATGCGCGTCGGCACTTATACGCTGAGACTTAAAAATCATCCGCGGATTGTAGCAGGAGGTTCGGCAGTTGGGAAAAAAGAGGGAGAAGGTCCGCTGAAAAATTATTTTGACCACTGTTTTACCGATACAACCTTAGGGGAAAAGAGCTGGGAAAAAGCGGAAAGCGATCTACAGCAGGAAGCAGTAAAAAGTGTTCTAGAGAAATCAGGGATTAAGCCTAGTGAAATTCAGTACCTGTTTGCGGGAGATCTGCTCAACCAGTGTATTTCTTCTGTTTTTGGATTAAGAAGTATGAATATCCCGTTTTTGGGGCAATATGGTGCCTGCTCCACTATGGCACAGACATTGGGACTTGCGGCGGTCTTTGTGGACAGCGGACTTGCACAGAACGCACTGGCAGTTACCAGCAGCCATTTCTGCTCAGCAGAGCGACAGTTTCGGCTTCCACTCGAGTATGGGGGGCAGCGGACCCCCACTGCACAATGGACCGTAACCGGCGCAGGAGCACTTTTGGTGGGACAGAAAGGAAATGTCTCCATAGAAGAAGTGACTTTTGGCAGGATGGCTGATTTGGGAGTCAAGGACGCTGCCAATATGGGAGCGGCAATGGCACCGGCTGCAGCACAGACAATTGAAGATTATCTAAAGGATACCGGAAAAAAGCCCGAAGATTTTGATTTGATTCTTACCGGAGACTTAGGACAGGTGGGCAGCGTTTTGCTGAGAGAGATTCTCAATCAAGATGGAATCGATATTGAGCGCCAGCAAAATGATTGTGGACTGATGGTTTACGACCGTCAAAATCAAGATGTCCATGCAGGAGGTTCCGGTTGCGGATGCAGTGCTGCAGTTTTCAGCAGCTATGTGCTTCGAAAAATTTCTGAAGGAGATTTGAAGCATGTGCTTTTCATTGGGACCGGAGCGTTAATGTCGCCGACTTCTTCTCAGCAGGGTGAGACAATCCCCGGAGTTGCTCATTTGGTGCATGTTGCGTGGAATGCGCAGGCATAAAAAAACAAAAAGAGCTGATTTTTATAAAATCAGCTCTTTTTTATTGCATTTTTGCGGGTTTCTTAGTTTTTGTTAAAAGCATTCAGAATAATGACTCCTTATTTCCGTAAAAAATTTTCCAAAGGAGAAAGATCGATTCCGGATTCTTTTTCTAAAAAGGCGTTTGTTTTTTCAGCAATCGTACGAACGCCGCCTTTGGAGTCACTTTCCATGTTGAGCGGCAGAATCGGATCGTGAACACTTAGTCGCAGAAGCATCCAGCCGTTACCGTGGGTTTTGTCAAAAGAGATGCGGATTCCCTCTCGGTTATCCGGCGCGATTGACCAGCCTTCCTGTTTTTCAGCGTAATCGGTCAGATGGTCAATCACGACCTGTCCTGCTTTGCGCGCATCTTCTTGGACGATGGGAATCCTGATTTCAGCCGCTTCCTGTGGTTCAGCGAGCGGCGCAAGCAGGTCTTCAAGTGACTTTCCTTCCCGGCGGAGCGCTGCTGCTTTAATAATAATTTTTGTTACCAGATAAGCGCCGTCGTCTAAAAAGTAATTTTCCCGCATGGCCGCATGACCGCTGGTTTCGATTGCCAGAGGGCAGTCAATCCCTTCGTTATTTAACCGGATCGCTTCATTAATTACATTTTTATAACCGCGCTTAAAACGGTGATGAATGCCTCCAAGTGTTTTTTCAATATAATCTTTAAGACCGGTGCTGGTGATAGAATCGGTGACGACGGTTCCGCCCGGATGATTTTCCAGAGCAATGGCACTGGCGACTGCTACAAGACGATTTCGGTTGATTTCTTCCCCCGAAGCATCAACAGCACCGCCGCGGTCCACATCGGTATCAAAGATCACGCCAAGATCTGCTTTGACATTGCGGACTGCTTTACAGATGGATGCCATTGCTTCTTCATTTTCCGGATTCGGAATATGATTTGGGAAATGACCGTCCGGCTCCAAAAACTGGCTGCCGGAAATATCGGCGCCAAGAGGGGCAAGAACATCGGTTGCGTAAAATCCTCCTGCTCCATTACCGGCGTCAACAACAATGTGCATATTTTTAAGCGGCTTCTCTGGTTCAGCGATTCCAATTCCATCACAGATCATTTTGCGAAGATGGGCAGCGTAGGTTTTCATATAATCGCAGGGAACAGCAAAACCCTTCTTTTCAGGCGCTTTTTTGTCTGCCTGTGCAAGAGCCAGGACTTCTTCCAGATCGGAAGAATCCAGTCCGCCATTGCGGGTAAAAAATTTTAAGCCGTTGCGGTTCCATGGGTGATGGCTTGCGGTAATTTGAATGGCACCGTTGCAGGAAAGATCAACAGTTGTCATAAACATACTGGGGGTCGAAGCAAGTCCGCAGAGAAGAATCTTTATACCGGCCCGTTTTAGTGCCTTAACGACTGCCTGCTCAATCCGATCAGCGGAAATACGCGAGTCATGCCCCAAAGAAATAGTCAGTTTATCCGGCTCCTTTTTGACTTTTTGAGAAAGCCAGACGACGAAAGCCGCTGTAATTCGTTCGATAACAGAATCCGTCAAATTGATCTTTTCGTTTGGAACTCCTTCACATGCTACACCACGCACGTCAGTACCGCTTTTTAATTCTTTCCATAAGGGATCGAGCATAAAAATTCCTCCTATTTTGATATCCTCTCTATTATAGAGGATTGCTGCCTTTTTCTCAACTTTTTCTGCAGGGGGGTCAAATTGACAAAATGCCGTTTTCAAGCCTATAATGAAAATTAAAGCAAGAGAAGAGGAGAGATGATATGCGATTTTTTGATCGGCTGCGCCAAATCACTGCGGCGGCCGTATCAGTATTGATTTTAGGCGGTTGTGCAGCGCCGGGAGCTGTGCAGCAAGCATCCTCAGGCGCTTCCTCAAATATAGCCATAGAGGGAAAAAGCCAAATTTATTATTTTGATGTGGGGCAGGGTGACAGCGAGTTTATCCAGCTTTCAGACGGAAAAAACATATTGATTGATACTGGAACACCGGATTGTGCAGATCAGTTGGTGCGAAGGCTTCAAAAGCTGGGGGTCAAAAAGCTGGATGCTGTGATTGGAACACACCCGCATGCAGATCACATTGGCTCTATGGCAAAAATCATTGACAGTTTTGAGATCGGAGAAGTTTATATGCCTCGTCTGCCGAAAAGTCAGACGCCAACAACGGCGGCCTACACAAAACTGCTGGAGGCTGTCTCGAGAAAAGGGTGTCGCGTTACCCAGGCAAAAGCAGGGGTGGAAGTTTTAAAGGAAGGCTCAATTTCCATGGAGATGTTGGCACCGAACAAAGAGAGCTATGAAGAGATCAATAACTATTCGGCGGTCTGTATGCTGCAGATCGGCGAAAAGAAATTCCTTTTTACCGGGGATGCTGAAAAAGAGAGCGAAAAAGAAATGCTTGCTTCCGGAAGAGATTTAAAAGCGAATGTGCTCAAAGTCGGACATCATGGCAGCGCCACCAGCACGACGGCAAATTTTTATGAAGCGGTATCGCCGAATATAGCGGTGATTTCTTGTGGAAAAGACAACAGCTATGGGCTTCCAAAAGAAAGTGTTTTAAAGCGCCTTTCGAGCGGGAATACAGAAATTTACCGAACAGATACCAGTGGGACAATCCGGGCTTCGACCGATGGAACAAACATACAGATGGAAGCTTTTCCGGATTTCTAATTAAAGTTTATAAAAAAGGCTGTTTTTGAAACAGCCTTTTTTATTTGTGATATTTTCGCTTTTTAAAACATCTACTCGTTTTAAAATAGCGTTTAAATTAAAAAATGGCTATAAAATTTTTTTTAGATTCTTGACATCTCACTACCATGCGATACAATGTAGTTAATCTACTATATGACGCAAGGCAGGAAAAATTATGTATGATCGTTCACAATTAATGCGTGGCACATTGGAAGGCTGTATTTTGCAGTTGTTGCATGAAAAAGTAACTTATGGATATGAGATTGTAACACGGCTGCAGCAGTTTGGATTTTATGAGTTGAAAGAAGGTACCATTTATCCGCTGTTGCTTCGATTAGAAAAAAAACAGATGATTCATGCAGAATACAAGACTTCTCCGTTTGGTCCAATGCGTAAATATTACAGCCTTACGCCAAAAGGGGAAACACTGCGCATAGAATTTTCTGCTTGTTGGGCAGAGGTATCCAATACAGTTAATGCAATTTTACACAAAGGAGAGACAGAGGATGAACCATGAGTTTTGGCAATTGAAGCAGGAAAATGGCTACGGCGAAAAGCATCTAAAAGAAAAAGATTACAAAACGCTTTGTAGCTTGATGGATGCACTGAGCATCGCGCGTATTGGGGAAGTGCAGCGTGAGTTTATCCGCAAAGATTTAATCGGTATGGCAGATGAAGCAGAACACCATGGAGAAACATTGGCTGAGACACTCGGAGAGGAACCTAATCAATGGTGTGCTAGTGTTATTGCTGCAGGGATGCGAGCGCCATGGTGGGAAGGCCTTTTAAACGTGTTGTATGAGATGGTACAGTTTTCATTGTTTATATCAGTGTGGGAATGGGTGGAAACGGCTGCCTATCAGCGTAATATTTTTGTATGCGATTTTGTTGCTTGGACTATTTTGGGTGCGCTTTGCAGTTGTTTTATTAATTATATTTATCCGCATTTTGCTACAAAACCAGGAACAAAGGGTGTCGCTTATTTTGGAATAGCATTTATATCTTTTTTTGTGTTTGATCACTGGCTTACAAAATTGGGCGGGCCGATACTTCCAGTAGAGCAATGGGCTGTAGTTGCAATAACAGCGACACTGCTTTGTTTGCTTTGGTTGATGCGGCGTGTACATCAAACACGCGAATACCATCGTCAAAAAATTGAAGAGCCAAACTATGCAAGAAGTAAATCTTAATTTAAATATCAAAGAACAGGAACTTTTTAAAATGTTAGGTAAAATTGAAGATTTGTCCATAAAAAAAGCTCCGACCATTTTTAGTGGTGGGAGCTTTTTTTTATTATTTTATTATTTATTTCGATTACTATTTAAAAACTGATCCCAGTCAAAATTATCATTGTTTTGTGGCTTTTTAGGAGAAGCTGCGCGTGCAGCTGCATCTAGATGGTGAGAGGGAGGAGTATACTCTTCGGAATCTTCCTGGTGTCCTACGTCATTACTGTAGGACTGAATATCTTTATATTGAGTTTGCGGAGAAGATGTACGAGGAGCAGCGGAGGAGTGGCGAAGCGGAATGGTATGAGTAGACTCATCTGCATCTGCATCATTATCATAGAAATTTTCGCCCGGATAATCGGAATCCTCTTCTTCTTCGTCATAGTAATCATCTTCATCATAGTCTTTATTTTGGCCTTTTCCGCGGGGAGAACGGAAATACCGTATTTTTGCGCGGTGGTGCAGAATAATAAAGAGAATGATGCCAATAACGCCGACTGCTACCAGAATAATTCCAACCAGCATAATTGTCGGCAATTTGGTGACGATCGTTCCTGAAAAGAAACCGGAAGAGGCGGACGAGCTGACCTCGCTGGAACTAGAAGCCGTTTGGTTTGCAGTACTTGAAGAACTGGTTACTTTGCTGCTTGAGGAAGAACTAGAAGCAGCTTTGCTTGTACTGGACGAAGTTGTTTTGCTAGAGGTGCTTGAGCCGGTCAGCGACCCAATATAAGTTCCGGTTTTGTCATCGTATCCATCATGATCTTCATCGGTATAGTTTGGAGGGCCAATGTAAGCGCCCGTATTATCGTCATATCCGTCGTGATCCAAATCGGTGTGGCCATTGACTGCTGCACCTGCATTATTATTCTGGGTAACGGTTTCAGCACCATTCCCGGCCTGGGCGGTTCCAATTGCGGAATTTTGATATCCGGCACCGGGCTCTTGAGTTTCGACTGCAAATGAAGGAACCTGCATGGTACCAACCGAAAAAATAAAAATTAATGTTAGTATAAAAATTGAGAAAAATTTTTTTCGCATATCCTCTGTCAACCTCCGATTCTTAATATTCTCTTTAAATTCGATAAAACTCCATAAATCTCTATCATATTTTTTAATATTAACACAAATAAAAGGTAAATTACAAGAAAAATTGCAAAAAAAGCGGTTAAAGATAGTTTGATTGCAATTTTATTTTTGTTTTGGTATAATAATAAGACCCTGTACAGAATGGAAGTGGAGAATATGTCTACTGCGATTACAACAGATTCCGGCTGCGATTTATTCCCAGATTTATATCTGGAAAAAAAGGTGGATGTCATTCCGCTTTATATCACGATCGGCAATCGCACTTCCCGCGACTTTTTTGAGATCAAACCGCAGGATGTCTTTGAAGATTTTGCGATTACTAAGAAGCTGCCGAAAACGGCGGCTCCTGCGCCTGCGGATTTTTATGAAGTCTTTAAGAAGCATGTTGATGCAGGGGAAGATGTTGTTCATCTTTCCATGAATTCGAAAATGTCTGCGTCCTATCAGAATGCAGTCATTGCCGCGCAGGAATTTGAGAATGTCTATGTGATTAATACGTTTACCATCAGTTCCGCACAAGGGTTGATGGTTTTGGACGCCTGTGATCTAAGAGATCAAGGGAAAAGCGGACAGGAGATTGCTGCTCTAATGGAGCAGGAAAAAGATAAAATCCGTACCTATGTTTTGCTGGATACATTGGAATTTGCTTATCGCGGCGGTCGTGCCAGCAGGCTGCAGACAATGGGAGCCAATCTTTTAAAACTGCGTCCGTGTCTGCTTTTAAGTCCACGAGGAGAACTTTCCATACACAAAAAATTCCGCGGAAATTATCCGCAGGTATGCCGAGAATATGTGCGTCATGTTTTGGAAATGCCGAATATTTGCAGAGACCGTGTGATGGTTTCTACTACTGGGATGGATCAGTCTTTATTGGAGAGTCTCGTGCAAATGATCAAAGATTCCGGCATTTTTAAGGAAGTTTTGCTGACATATGCCGGCTGTACCACGACTGTGCATACTGGGCCCAATACGTTTGTGGTGTTTTATAAAGAAAATTAAAAACAAGTGTCCCCGATACTTTTACAGTACCGGGGACATTTTTAGTTTTCAGAGGAGTTCGAAAGATTTTCGGCCAGAATATCTTTGGAGAGCATCACAAGATCCTCATAGGTGTTAAGCCCTCCGGCTCTGCGCCGGAATTCTGCAGCACCTCTAAGCCCATGCAGATACCAGGAAACATGTTTGCGCGCTTCCTGCATGGCGCGGTGTTCGCCTTTATATTCCACCATCTTTTGAATATGCTGCAGCATGACGAGCAAGCGCTCATGGATTTCGGGTTCGGGAAAAATCCGGACGTCTTCCCGGAGACAAGCGTTGATTTGAGAAAAAATCCATGGATTTCCCATGGCGGCTCGTCCTATCATCACTGCGTCGCAGCCGGTTTGTTCCAGCATGCGCGCGGCGTCGTCGGCATGGATAATATCTCCGTTTCCAATAACCGGGATCGACACCGCTTCTTTTACTGCGCGGATGATCCGCCAGTCAGCAGAGGGTGCATACATCTGGGTCTTGGTTCGTGCATGAATCGCGATTGCACTCGCGCCTGCTTCTTCGCAGATCTTGGCAACTTCTACGGCGTTTTCATGAGAGTGATCCCAACCTTTGCGGATTTTTACGGTGACCGGAATATCGACGGCATTTTTAACCGCTTTTACGATTTCGCCGCAGAGCTGCGGCGTTTTCATCAAGGCACAGCCGCTGCCGGAAGCGTTGATCTTAGGAACCGGGCAGCCCATATTAATATCAATGGCATCAGGAGAAAATGCCTGCGTTTTTTTTGCGGCAATCGCCATTGAAGCCGGTTCACTGCCGAAAATCTGAATCGCACAGGGATGATCGTTTCCAAGTTCCATCAAAGAAGGCGTGTGTTTGTCGCCGTATTCCAGCGCTTTGGCACTGACCATTTCAGTGGTGCAGAAGGCTGCACCGAAACGCATGCAGAGTTCCCGATATGCAAGGTCGGTGACGCCTGCCATTGGTGCCAAAAATGCTTTTCCATTTAATTCGAGAGTTCCAATTTTCAAAATTCGGGTTCCTTCCTAAAAGTTTTCTTAAGAGCAGCAAAAGAAGTATAACACTTAATTTTTCGCTTGAAAAGTGGTATAATGATTCAAAATTGAACCTTTCAAACGGAGGACTGTATGAAAATTCTGGTATTGGATGGAAACTCCATTTTAAATCGTGCGTTTTACGGAATCAAAATTCTAACGACAAAAGAAGGGCTTTACACCAATGGAATCTATGGATTCCTGACGATGCTCCAAAAGCTTTTGGATGAAGTGCAGCCCGATTCGGTGGTGATTGCTTTTGATTTAAAAGGTCCAACATTCCGGCACAAAAAATATGCGGGATATAAAGCAAACCGTCACGGGATGCCGGAAGAACTCGCGCAGCAAATGCCAACGCTCAAAGAACTTTTAAAAGATTTAGGATATCATCTTGTGACCTGTGAGGGATACGAAGCCGATGATATTTTGGGGACTTTTTCAAAAGCCTGTACGGAGCAACAAAATACCTGTGTGATTGCTACCGGGGATCGTGACAGTCTTCAGCTTGTTGGCCCCTATACCAGCGTGCGCCTGGCGACCACAAAATTTGGCCAACCGCAGGTAACACTCTATACGGAAGAAAAAGTAAAAGAGATTTACGGGGTAACGCCGAAAGAAATGATTGAAATCAAGGGGCTGCAGGGAGACTCTTCCGATTGCATTCCGGGAGTTCCGGGGATCGGGCCGAAAGGTGCCGGCGAACTGATTCAGAATTATCATTCGATTGATTATATTTACGATCATTTGGACGAGCTGCCAATCAAAGAGGGTATGCGCAAAAAGCTGCGGGAAGGAAAAGAGAGTGCCTATCTTTCGCGGGAGCTGGGGACAATCTGTCTGAGCGCACCGATCGATACCGACATTTCACATTATGTACCGTTTCCCATTAAAAAAGAGGAGACGACTAGACTGATGGCAAAACTGGAGCTTTTTAAATTGATGGAAAAGCTTCAGCTGCAGAATCTTCCGGATGAGGCCCCTAAAAAGCAGGAAAAGATTGATCATGCAGTCCTTTTTCGCAACCCGGCATCGGACATGTATCTGCCGGAGCTTGAGAAAAAAGGGGAAGCGCCGCTCTTGGCTTTTTATCGAAAAGACGGCTCGATCGCAACATTAGCTGTCGCGACCGAACGTGGTGCCTGCATCTTGGAAAATCCGGAAGAAATTCGCAGCCTTTTGGAAAATCCAAAAATTCCGGTCATTACCTATGACGTAAAGTCTTTGCAGAATGCTGCTGCAAAGGACGGAATCTTTTTAAAACAGGTAAAAATGGATGTGCTTTTAGCAGCATATCTTTTAGACCCCTCTGCCGCAGGATACGATTTTGATCGTCTGTGCCAGGAATATGGGGTATCGGTCTGCGAAGTGTGGAAAATGGAGAATCCGGTACCGGAAGACCTTTTGCCGGAAAATCAGAAAAAAGCAGAGCACTTTGCGCGGGTGCTTTCTCTGCCGGGACTATTTGGGGCACTTTCAAAGAAAATTGCCGAAGCCGGACAAGAAGAGCTTCTCTCTAACATTGAACTGCCGCTTGCATGGGTGCTTTCCTGCATGGAGCGGGAGGGCTTTGCAGTAGACGCCGAGGGAATCAGAAAATATGGTGAGTCCATGCAGAGCGATATTGAGACCATTCAAAAAGGAGTTTTTGAGGAAGTCGGCTATGAGTTTAACCTCAATTCTCCAAAGCAGTTAGGAGATGCGCTCTTTGTAAAGTTGGGCTTGCCGCATGGGAAAAAGACGAAGAGCGGTTACTCGACCAGTGCGGTGGTATTGGAATCTTTGCAGTATGAAAATCCGGTCATTTCGGAAATCCTTCGGTATCGAAGTCTCTCCAAACTGAAATCTACTTATTGCGACGGCTTGTTAAAAGTGATCGGTGCCGATGGGAGAATTCATTCCAGTTTCAATCAGACCGAGACCAGGACCGGCAGGATTTCATCGACTGAGCCCAATTTGCAGAATATTCCGGTGCGTTCAGACCAAGGCCGAGAGCTGCGGAGATTTTTTGTAGCTCGTCCCGGGTGGGTGCTTGTCGATGCCGATTATAGTCAGATCGAACTAAGAGTGCTTGCTCATGTTGCAAATGATGAAAATATGCGCAAGGCGTTTTTAAACGGCGATGATATTCACCGTGCGACCGCTTCGCAGGTGTTCCATATGCCGGAAGAATTAGTGACGCCCTTAATGCGCAGTCGTGCTAAGGCGGTCAATTTTGGCATTGTTTATGGAATTGGCGCTTTTTCTCTTTCGAAAGATATCGGTGTTTCCCGCAGAGAAGCCGATCAGTATATTAAAGATTATCTTGCCCACTATAGCGGCATTGATGAGTATATGAAAAAATCGGTAGAGCTTGCCAAAGAGCATGGCTATGCCGAGACGATCTTCGGCCGCCGCAGATATCTTCCGGAGCTTCGGAGCAGCAATTTTAATCTGCGTTCCTTCGGGGAGCGGGTCGCACGGAATATGCCGATTCAGGGCGCTGCGGCAGATATTATTAAGATTGCGATGATCAAGGTGCAGGATCGGCTGGAAAAAGAACACATGAAATCAAAGCTTATTTTGCAGGTGCACGATGAATTGATTGTGGAAGCGCCCCGCGAAGAAGCCTCTAAAGCGGCGTCTCTTTTAAGAGAAGAGATGGAAGGTGCGGTTTCGCTTTCTGTTCCAATGGTGGCAGAGGCGAAAATCGGGAAAACATGGTATGAAGCAAAGGCCTAAGGAGAAAAATATGGGGTTTATCTGTCCAATCTGTAAAGGCCCGCTGTTTTATGCGGAGAAAGAGCATGCCTTTCGCTGCCCAAAAGGGCATAGTTATGACCTTGCTTCAGAAGGTTATCTTTATCTTTTGCCGCCAAATCGGAAACACAGCAAAATGCCGGGGGACGATAAAAAAATGGTGGCAGCCCGTAAGAGATGCCTGGAACGCGGCACCTATCAGATTTTTGGAGATGCTTTAGAGCAAATTGCTTCCCGCTATCTTTCTCAAAAGGATTCCCCGGTGATCCTTGATGCCGGCTGCGGAGAGGGTTGGTATACCAACGGCCTGAAAGAATCACTTTTGCAGGAGGGAAAAACGCCTTTGGTCTTTGGCTTTGATATTTCAAAATTTGCCGTCAAAGCAGCCGCAAAGCAGTATCCTGGGATTTTTTTTGCAGTGGGGAGCAGCTTCGAGATCCCGTTTTCCGATTGTGGTGCCGATCTTTTATTGGACGTCTTTTCTCCGGTGATGCCGCAGGAATTTCTGCGGGTGGTAAAACCGGGCGGAATCTTTTTGTTGGCGGTGCCGGGAGAGCGCCATCTTTTCGGCTATAAAGAGATTCTATATGAACATCCCTATGAAAATGAGCACCGAAAAACACAATACGATGGTTTTTCATTTTTGGAGCGAATCCAGGTGCGCGGAGAACTGGAACTCAACGATAAAGAAGCAATCATGGATCTGTTTGCAATGACGCCTTATGCGTGGAAAACGCCCAGAGAAGGAATTGAACGTTTGGAACAAACGGAGACCCTCAAAACAGAAATTGCATTTGATTGGATCGTTTACCGGAAAGATTAAGGGGGAGAAGCGATTGATTCGATTGAACCCGATGGAGGAAAAACACATTCTGGCTCTTGCCCAAATAGAAAAGCTCTGCTTTTCCGTACCATGGACAGAAGCAGGACTGCGGGCGGAATTAGAAAGCAGTATGGCTGTTTTTGTGGTGGCAGAAGAAGACGAAACGGTCTGCGGATATGGTGGGATGCACTTTGTTTGCGGAGAAGGATATGTAGATAATATTGCAGTACATCCGAATTTTCGCCGAAAAGGAATCGGAGAAATGATTACAAAAGGTCTTCTTCAGTATGGAAAAGAGCATGAGGGCAGCTTTATTTCATTAGAAGTCAGGTCGTCTAACCGGGCGGCAGTTAGCCTTTATCACAAATTGGGCTTTCAAAAGAATGGGGTACGAAAACAGTTTTATACAAATCCGCCGGAGGACGGGTGGATCTTTACGAAATTCTTAAAAAAGAATTGATTTTGGCTTTAAATAAGGATTCGCAACCAAAAGTTGCGCCATTTGAAAAGTAGAATTGCTGGTCGCAACCGAATCTTTTGTGTTATTTTTAAAACACAAAATCAATTAGAAAAATCAGGAATGGAGTACAATGAATGAATATTGAGATTGCAAACCGAATGGTGCAGCTGCGGAAGAAGCAGGGACTTTCCCAGGAGGAATTAGCAGAAAAACTTGGAATCAGCCGACAGGCGGTTTCTAAATGGGAGCGGGCCGAGTCTTCTCCCGACACAGATAATTTGATTCTGCTTGCGCGGCTGTATCAGATTTCTCTCGATGATCTGCTCAAAACAGATGGCCCCGTTGAAAATCGTGATCCGGAAGGAATCGTGGGAGAAAAAGAGGAAAAGATCTCTTTGGAACTGCCAAAAGTGCCGGACCAAGAAGAAACTTCTGCTGCGGAAAATTCGCAAAAAGGAGCGGAGCCGGCTCTTGAGATGCCTTCTGAAGAATCAGTAAAAGAAGCGGCGGAGCGCCTTCAAAAGCAAGCGGAACAAATGAGAAATGCGGCAGCTAATTCCTATGGGGAAAATACGGAACAATCACAGCCGCCGCAGCAACAGTCGGCAGAAAAATCAGAGCCGGATTTTTCGCAGGGATCTGTTGTTTATTCGGACCCTATTTCTGAGGAGCCCCGCAGGCATTCTATTTCTAATCAGATGATTGGAATCTGTGTTGTGGCGCTTTTGATTTGTATTGTGCTGTGGATATTTTTAAATATAAAATGGGTTTTGGTTCTTGGCTGCATCGTCCTTTGTCCGATTATCGCCAGGGTTTGTCATCTGGAAGGCGTTTATCCCGTCTTGATCACAATTCTTTATTTGGTGCTTGGCTTTCTTTTTGACCTTTGGCATCCGGGCTGGATGTTATATCTGACCATTCCAGTTTTTTATGCATGGGTTGGCAATCAGAAAAAGAAAAATTGATTTTCTGGCCATTCTCAAAAGAATATGATAAAATAAAAAACTGAGTATGGAGAAAATCACATACTCGGTTTTTTATTTATTTTGAGCAGAATAAA
>DIQY01000081.1 GCA_002424295.1 Ruminococcaceae bacterium UBA5450
ATGGTTCCGTAATTTAGATGTTTTTATCTTCTATATCACTGGAGAAAGAAGGCGATTCGCTTGGAGAAAGAGTTATTGCAGGTAAAGGATTTGCAGATGGTATTTGAGAACAAAAAAAGATCCTTTACAGCAGTAGATAATCTGAGCTTTTCTATACAACGTGGAAAAACGCTTGGAATTGTAGGAGAAAGCGGCAGTGGAAAAACGATGGCTTCCCTTTCTGTAATGGGATTGTTGCCTAACCAGGGAAGAATCAGTGCAGGAGAGATCATTTTTGAGGGAAAAGATCTTAGAAAATGTTCCGAAGCAGAAATGAATAAAATTCGCGGCTCTGAAATGTCCATGATTTTTCAGGATTCCATGATGAGTCTTGATCAGGTGTATACAGTTGGATATCAGATTTCTGAAGCAATTTTGGCACACGAAAAATTGAGTCGGCAAGAAGCAAAAAGCAGAGCGCTTTCTTTGATCGGAGCGGTCGGAATCCCACACCCGGATCGAGTTTATGATTCCTATCCGTTTGAACTTTCCGGAGGAATGTGCCAGCGGATTATGATTGCGATTGCGCTTAGCTGTAATCCAAAACTCCTTTTTGCAGATGAGCCGACTACTGCACTCGATGTTACCGTACAGGCACAGATTTTGGATTTGCTCAAAGATATGCAAAAAAAGTATCAGATGGGGATTGTGCTGATCACGCATGATTTAGGCGTTGTTTCAGAAATTGCAGATAATGTGATTGTGCTTTATGCCGGCCAATCCATGGAGATCGGTTCTACAGAAGTTATCATGCATAACCCCAGTCATCCTTATACTTCCGGCCTCATGAAGGCGATCCCAAAGGTCGGAGAAAAGAAGGATATGCTTTACAGTATCGACGGAATGGTACCGGATATCCGACATATGCCAAAGGGCTGCCGCTTTTGTACCAGATGCCCATTGGCAGATGATCGGTGCAGAGACGAACAGCCTCAAATGCGGGAAATCGAACCCGGACATTTTGCGCGGTGCCATAAAGCGGTTCCGCAGGCGAAAGGTGGTTGTTGAAGTTGAGTGAGGATTTATTAAAAGTATGTCATGTCAACAAAACCTTCCCAATTAAGGGCGGAATGTTTTCCAAATCCAATGGAGTTGTACATGCAGTTGATGATGTTTCATTTACGATTCACAAAGGAGAAACCTTTGGTCTCGTAGGCGAATCCGGTTGTGGGAAGAGTACGCTTTCGCGTACGATTCTTCAGCTGATCCCGGCAGACAGCGGCGAAGTGATCTTTGAGGGAAAGGATCTGAGAAAGCTTTCTAAAAATGATCTTCGTAAAGAGCGTCGGTATATGAGAATGATTTTTCAGAAACCATTCGATTCTTTAAATCCCCGGCAGACAGTGCGGGATATTATAGGAACACCAATTCGAATTCATGAAAAATGCAGTGCAGAAGAAAGAGAAAAGCAAATACTGCAGTTAATGGAAAGAGTGGGACTGCCGTCAGCTTATATTGACCGGTATCCCCATGAATTTTCCGGTGGACAAAGACAGCGTATCGGAATTGCTCGTGCGCTGGCGATGCGGCCAAAACTGATCGTCTGTGATGAACCGGTATCGGCGCTGGATGTTTCGATTCAGGCACAGATTTTAAACCTCTTAAAAGCGCTGCAGAGAGAAGATAAATTAACTTATCTTTTTATTTCTCATAATCTTTCGGTTGTCAACCATATGTCCGACCGGATCGCGGTCATGTATCTCGGTTCTATCATGGAAACGGCAGAAGCAACGGAACTTTATCATAACCCGTTGCATCCCTATACGCAGGCACTCCTTTCTGCAATTCCGGATCCTTCCGTGCCGGATAAACCGAATCGGATTATTCTGCAGGGAGATATTCCAAGCCCGGTCAATGTGCCCCAAGGCTGCCGTTTCTGTACGCGCTGTTGGAAAGCAACGGAACGCTGCAGCAAAGAGCGTCCTCCCTTTTATCATTTAAAAGACGGACATGCAGTTGCCTGCTTTTTATATGAAAAGGAGGGAGATGTACAGTGAAAAATTTTATTCTGAGACGAATTGGAACGGCGATTGTCATGCTTTTTGCAGTCATGACAATTGTGTTTATCCTGGTACATATGATGCCAGGTGATCCGGTCTTGCAAATGCTTGGAACTGATACGAACCCCGATCCTGTTGCAGTAGAATCGTTACGTTCTCAATTAGGGCTCGATAAGCCGATTTTGCAGCAGTATGGAAGTTGGATCTTTGGAGCATTACAAGGGAACATGGGACAATCCTACAGCGAAAAGATTTCGGTTATGGCCTCTATTGGGACACGGCTTCCCCGTACGTTGGAACTTGCATTTGTTGCAATGATTTTAGCTTGTATCATTGGTCTGCCGCTCGGTGTACTTTCCGCACAAAAGAGAGGCAAAATTTCAGATTTGATTATGACAACCGGAGCTTCCCTTGGAACTTCGATTCCGGTTTACGTCCTTGGTTATCTATTTATTATTGTTTTCAGTTTGGATATCTTCCATTTTGGTTTTGCAATGCCCTCCAGTGGATATACGGATATTTCAAAAAATGCAGGAGCACATTTTTTAAGATTGATTTTGCCGGCACTTACGCTGGCGCTGGGAATTGCGGCCTCGATTATGAGAATGACACGATCTTCTGTTTTGGAAGCCTTATCGAGTGAGTCTGTAAGAGCACTTCGTGCAAAAGGATTAAAGGAGCACATCGTTATTTCTCGCCACGTTGTGAGAAATGCTTTTATTCCGGTTATCACAGAAATCGGATTACAGATGGGAAACTTGATCGGCGGAACAGTCCTCTGTGAAAATGTATTCAATTGGCCAGGCTTGTCTACACTGTTGGTCAAATCAATTAATGCACGTGATTATCCGCTGATTGAGGGTTGTGTACTGGTGATGTCAGCAATCTTTATTCTGACGAATGCTCTTGTGGATATTCTCTATGGATTGTTAGATCCGAGAGTACGGTAAAGGGGGTTATCTGATGAATACAATAAAACGATGTCTTCAAAATAAAAAATTTGTTTTTAGTCTGATTATCCTGCTGCCGATGATCTTTATTGCACTGTTCGGATCTTCTATTGCACCTCATGATCCATTGGAGATGCATACTACTAATACGCTGGCAGCCGCCAGTGTACAATTTCCGATGGGGACAGATGAATATGGACGCTGCATTTTTTCCCGCTTGCTCTATGGAATTCGACCTTCGCTTACCGTTTCGCTGGTAGGAACTTTAGGAGCGTTTCTGATCGGCTCCTTTTGTGGACTGGTTGCAGGTTATATTGGCGGAAAAGCTGGGAATGCTATTATGCGTACGGTT
Source organism: Ruminococcaceae bacterium UBA5450 (assembly GCA_002424295.1). GTDB lineage: Bacteria > Bacillota > Clostridia > Oscillospirales > Acutalibacteraceae > Caproicibacterium. Next base: position 3,342 of record DIQY01000081.1, read on the forward strand.
GAAACCATTCTATGTTTTCCGGCAATCCTGCTGGCAATGATGGTGGTTTGTCTTTTCGGAGCGGGTGTTCGAAATCTGACGATTGTGGTGGTAATTTTATATATCCCGCATTTTGCACGTATTGCCAATTCGTCTACGATTAAAGTTAAAAAAATGGAATATGTCGAAAATGATATTTCCGTCGGCCAAACAACCCCTAAAATATTGATTGGAACGATTTTTCGAAATATTT
>DIQY01000036.1 GCA_002424295.1 Ruminococcaceae bacterium UBA5450
AAAAAATCGCACTTTTGATCAGCGGATGCATTTCAGAATTCTGATGCCACGCAAACAAATCATGAATTTGTCCGAGCACCAAATTCGCCGGTGGTGCCATATGCACGACTACATCTCCATCAAACACGCCGACACCGCCAGAACGAAATCTGCCATTTTCAGGTATCAACCCATTCATCATCATTTTATGTGCTTTCAGAAGATCATCTGCAGAAGCCGGATTCAGCTTCAGCATCATCTCGTAGGTTTCATATGCGTTCTGAACTTCTTTTATCTCATTCGGATTACCGAGGATGTGTTTTCCGTCAAGAATAGCCGTTACCTGTTCCAAAGACAATGAATTGTGCTCAATGGCAAGTGATGAGTGTATTGTTCTGATTCTGTTTTCTTTGCGAAGGTGCGGATTCAGATTGCCGTGCGACAAGACTGTAACACGTCCAACCTGCTCACTGATTTCCGAAATCAGATTTGTTATTTTATCTGTCATGTGAAATGGCGGTTTGTATTCGCTCATAAAATCACCTCTATCAAATTATAGTTTGGAATAAAATCACACTTTCTATGCCAGTTTTTTGGTCAGTAATGAATAAAACCGAATAAACGCTTGCGGTCAACTCTGACGTTATGTATTAAGTAATTAACATTCCGATGCAAAACCCGGAAACATTAATGGCAGCTCTTTTGGCTGTGTTGCTGTATATAGCAATCAACGTACATAGAAAAATCCAAACAGACATTTGCGAAAATATATTGCCGAGATTGATGGTGTAAATGTCAGGCAGTTAATAAAGCCATTCTTTCAGCCCCTTTCTGTGGACTTTAGCGCGATACCCCATGCTGCATACATCTTTACTGCTCCTTGTGTCTGATCAGCATATCAGTCATCAAGATAAAGCATATTTTATTCATCCTGGTATTCACTCATGGCATCGGTATCAATATCTTTGATTTCAAAAGTTTTGTGTACAGAAACACAGAAATTATATTCGATCATAAGATTAGCCAGCTTTTCGCCATCAATTAAAATAATATGATGCATTTGTGCATAGTCTTTAGCCTTTTGTGAAAACTTTGCAGTAGTAACAAATAAGCCATCACCATGCTTACCTGCAATTGCGCCTACAAAATTCTGGATTTCTGGCTGACCAACCACTTTGTCCTGCGCCCATTTTTTTGCCTGTATGTATATGAGTGAAAAGCCGAGCTTATCTTCCATAATTACTCCATCAATGCCATCGTCTCCTGAAGCAGAAGTAGCATAACTACCATATGCGACTGTACCATACCCCATCTTTGAGAGAAGATCGACCACTAACTTTTCAAACGTATATGGACTAATTTTCATAACCTCGTTCAGCAAATCTGAAGCAAGACTCACGTTAATCTGTTTATACGCCTCTTCTAGCTGATCATCTGGAGTCAAATCCGTGGACTTTGCAGTGCCTTGTTTCTCAGATGTTTCCCCATTGGATAAAGGTGCAGATTCAAAATTTCTGAATGATGGAAACCTCTCTAAATATTTTGAATCTATTTTTTTAGGGTTTTCTTGTAAAACATTTTTACCTATATTTGTAATTTTAATAGTTGCCCTTGCCGGACTATCCAACAGTCCAGCCTTTTTCAGATATGTTTTTGCCCATCCTATCCGATTATGGAAAGTTGTTTGCCTTCCACTTGGCAGCATTTCCGAGAGATCATCTGAATTCAATTTTAGCTGCTGCGCTAAAATTGCATAGATATCTTTTATTTTATATGTTTGTTCATCGCTCACCGCCTCAAGCAGTGGTTTCATCAACTCATCATATTTTGGTACAGCCATTTTATTTGTCCTCCTTCTTTTCATACGATACATGATCTTCGGCTACCATTGAATGTTGTGATTCAATGTCATCATATCTGGCTGTATTTTGCAGATTCTGTGGAAATGGATTTATACTTCCTTCCATATCCGTATTATCCGTCCATAGCTCACACTGAGTCATAACCGTCTGAACCGCGTCATCCATACCTTCTGGCGGATAATGGTGTCTCCTCAGAAGTCTCTTAATCATCATTCGCATCTTGGCTCTTGCTGAATCCCGCTTCTGCCAGTCAATCGTACGATTTTTCCGCAATGTCTTAGTTAATTCTTTCGTAATGGCAATAAGCTCGTCATTTCGATAAAAATCTTTTATGGCTTCTGGCTTCGTCAGAGCGTCATAGAATGCCAGTTCATCCGGCGTAAGTCCGAAATCGTCGCCCTCTTTATTTGCAGCTGAAATCTGTTTTGCCAAATTAAGGAGTTCATCTATCACCTGCTCATTTGTCAGCATACCATTCAAATATCGGTTCATTATGCTTTGAATAATTTCACTGAACTTCTCTGATTTTACAACATTCGTATGCTTGTAAATGTGCACCTGTTCTAAAATAAGTTTTTTCAAAAGTTCAACAGCAAGATTCTTTTCTTTCATCTTAGCTATTTCTTCAAGAAACTTTGGATCAAAAATTGAAAGTTCTTCCTTGACATCGGAAAATAAATTAATAACTCCATCACTTTTAATGCTTTGCTTTAAAAGCTCATTTATTCTCGCATTCATTTCTGGCAAAGATATTTTCTTTTCTTCACCTTGATTCATCAAACGCATAACAAGCACTCGAACCGACTCAAAGAATGCAGCCTCAATTCGAAGATCTCGCTCTACTATTGACGAGCAAAGGGAAAGAGCCTGCTTTAAAAGCAACGCTTCTTTAATAAATATATTACGCTCTTTTTCCTTATTGACAGCTACAATAAAGTTGACTGCTCCGGTAATCACCTTTGAACGTTCCAGATCAGTTCCTGTCGTAAATTTCGAATAATCATACCCGTAAAAAATATCCTGACAGATAGAAAGTTTTTCGAGAAACTT
>DIQY01000057.1 GCA_002424295.1 Ruminococcaceae bacterium UBA5450
AGGCGGATATTCCTCTTATCTTTCACAAAAAGAGCAAAACGATCTGACGGTAACCAGACGCTACGAAAATACGCAGCGGGAAATCCATCGCCTGGAAGGTGTTGTAAAACAACAGCGTCAATGGAATCGAGAAAAGAATATCCGCACAGCTGAAAGTAAGTTGAAGGTAATCGACCGTCTGCAAGATTCCCTAGAAACCCCTGAAAGCGCTGCACAATCCTTGCACTTTCATTTTTCAATTAAACAACGCAGCGGCGATGAAGTTCTGAAGACGAAGGGACTCTCTCTCACTTTCGGTGAAAAACCGCTTTTCAAAAATATTGACCTTGATATTCGCCGTGGAGAACGTGTCTTTTTACTCGGTCCCAATGGCTGCGGAAAAACTTCCCTGCTGAAAACGCTGTTAGGCCAAAATCGACCGGACTGCGGAACGATCATTTTCGGAAGCGGCGTCTCTGTCGGCTATTACGATCAATTACAGACCGGCCTTCACCCAGAAAAAAATGTTTTGGACGAAATCTGGGATTCTTATTCCGACCTTACACAGACACAAGTTCGCAGCGCATTGGCCGTTTTTCTGTTTCAGGGAGATGATGTCTTTAAATCCGTTGCAACTCTTTCCGGCGGCGAACGCGCTCGGGTATTGCTTTTAAAGCTGATGCTTTCCCGCTCTAATTTTCTTCTTTTAGATGAACCTACCAACCATCTTGATATTCCTTCCAGTGAAGCGCTTGAAAACGCGCTGCTCGATTATGAAGGCACTCTCTTAATCGTTTCGCATGATCGTTATTTAATCAATAAGCTCGCCGATCACATTTATGATTTAAGGCCGGATCGTGCTGTTCCTTATAAAGGAAACTATGAGGATTTTCTGACAGAACAGAAAAAAGAACAGACGATCTCCGGAGGACCCGACCTTTCTGCCCCCAAAAAAGAAAACTCCTATCAGCTTCGCAAAGAACAACAAGCGCAATTACGAAAAATGAAAGCAGATTTAGGCCGAACAGAAAATCGAATTGATGAAATTGAAAACGAGCTTCAAGCACTCAACGCACAACTGCAATCGCCAGAAATAGCCAGCGACTATCAAGCAACGCTGGAACTGACACAAAAAATCAATGCACTGCAAACAGAAAGCGAGAATTTAATGTCTTCATGGGAAAAGCTCTCTAGAGAGGTCGACGCTGCAGAAAACGATGTAAAATAAAGAATAAAAAAGCTGTCGCTTAAAAAGCGGCAGCAATGTTTGTCACATCCTCACGATTCTGTTTCAGTTTTCTGGAATTCCTTGATCTTCTGTGCAAAAAGTTCTTTTTCTTCTTCATTACACTCGTTGACTTCTACTGTAATGGGTTCACTGAGATTCAGGCTAAATACACCCATAATGGATTTTGCATCCATTTTATACTTATCTGCACACAGATTGACTTCAAATGGAAAACTGGACACAAGCGAAACAAATTTTTTAACATCATCAATATTTGACAGATGAATTTTAGTTGTATACATGTTCACCAAACTCCTTTCTTCATCTGAGCCTTTTTGAAATCTTCCCAATTCTAGCTCATCATTCCAAAAAATTCAAGAGGATTCTTTATAATTTCCTAACATTTTTGCAATTGTTTTTCAGAAAGTTGGACTATCTTATGAACATTACCGCAATCACACTCGGCTGTAAAGTAAATCAATATGAAACCGAAGCCATGCTCTCTATGGCAGAAAATTCCGGATTTACTGTCTGTGAAGGAGACTGTGCCGATATTATCCTAATCAACTCCTGTACCGTCACAGCCACCAGTGACCACAAAGTTCGTCAAACGCTTCACCGTGCGAGGAGAAAAAATCCCACTTCCGTCATCATTTTGACCGGCTGCATGCCACAGGCATTCCCCGAAAAGGCTGCTGCACTCGATGACGCCGATATTATTCTCGGAAATTCAAACCGTAATTCATTAATCTCTCACATCCATGATTTTCTCACACACCGTGAGCGAATTATTGATATTGAACCTCATGGAACTTCTTTCGAGTCTATGCAGGTAACAGAATTTCATGAGCATACGCGCGCTTTTGTCAAAATAGAGGATGGCTGCAATCGTTTTTGCTCCTATTGTATTATCCCCTACGCGCGCGGACGAGTTCGCTCCAAGCCGTTATCAGAATTAAAAGAAGAACTTTCCGAGCTTGCAGAAAACGGGTATCGGGAAATTGTGCTTACAGGAATCAATCTGCCCGCTTATGGGCAGGACATCGACGCAACTTTATGCGATGCCATTGAAACGGCCTGCAAAATCAGCAAAATTCACAGAGTTCGTTTGGGCTCTTTGGAACCGGAACAGTTAACTCCTCCAGTAATTGCACGGATGGCTGCTCAAAAAAAGCTCTGCCCTCAGTTTCATCTTTCCCTGCAAAGCGGTTGCGATAAAACTCTGCGTCGAATGAATCGTCATTACACAACAGATGAATATCGGGAAATTGTTCAGAATCTTCGCGCGGCATTTGGGAATGCTGCAATCACTACCGATATTATGGTCGGTTTTTCAGGGGAAACAGAAGAAGAGTTTCAGCAAAATCTCGCTTTTGAACAGGAAATTGCTTTCTCAAAAGTTCATGTATTTCCTTATTCCAGACGTCCCGGCACCAGTGCTTATGAAATGCCCGAGCAGGTGAGCAACGCGGAAAAAGAGCGCCGTTCTGCTGCAATGATTGCAGCGGCACATAAAACGCAGCAGGTCTTTCTAAAAGCACAAGTGGGGCTTTGTGAAGAGGTTCTGTTTGAGCGTCCTTGCGCAAAGAATGTCTATGAAGGATACACTCCAAACTATACTTTGGTAAGAGCAGTCAGCAGCAATGATCTTTCCGGAAAGCTCTTGATGACAGAAATTTTAACTGCAGAATCTGGATTCTGTACCGGAAAAATTCGGGTATGATTTAAAAGCAAAATAAAAATCCTAATGGTCCCCATGATTAAGCTTTTATTTTTCTCCAGCTTTGCAATTCAATAATATTTCCCTCTGGATCTTTGGCGTATACAAAAACTGCTTCCATACTATCAGGATAAGCCGCAGTAACGACCTCCCCCATAGCACTTCCACCAGCACTAATAACTTCCTTTAACGTGGCCTCTACGTCGTCCACTTCAAAGGCTATATGTGCTATCCCCGGACGGTTAATTTCTGCGGGTATTGCTTCTTTCAACGTATCATAAGCGAATATTTCCAAGGTTGGATGTTCTTTATTATAGCCGGGTAAAAGAAGATGTTCTCCTGTAATATGTGCTTTGCTTAAACCCGTAAGTTTGTCCAGCCACTCTCCTCGAAGGTCACGTGTCTCGTTGATACTTTGACAATGAAATACCGTCTTATAAAAACTGACCAGCTTACTTGCATTCTTTGCAATAATATTGGTATGAACGTATCTAAACATTTTTAATGGCTCCCTTCATCTCTACAAATCAGTTTCAGTATAGCATAAAAAACATAAGAATAAAGCAAAGGCTCCGTATTGGGTTTAAGCCTTAACATATGGAGTCTTTGCTGGTGCCTGTGGAAAATTAGTGCGACTACGTTTTAAAGAGTCACTTCGGAACTGCGATTTTCAACCATTGGAGGGTGCATTGTTTATTAAAATCTTTGCCGGGTATCCGATTTTGAAGAGTACAAGCAAGAAGCACAAAACGGCCATGCTGGCTGGAATAGAACATTCAATAAAGAAGCCGGACTGGAACAACGTTGGAAAAATCGTCTGTGATGCTCTTAATGGAATCTCTTACAAGGACGATTCTCAAATTGTAGAATCACAGATGCAAAAACGATACATAGCCGGACCTGGAATTGTAGAAGTTTGGATTTCAAGCCTATAGCAAAAAGAAGAGGCAGAGTAATTAACTCCGCCTCTTCTCTCACGGCCTGTTGAATTGTCTTCTAATTCCCATGGCCATATAGTCCCCCATTTGCAAAGCTTGAGCACTGATTTCATCAAACGTTTCAACATCTTTTGCATACTGGCCATCAATCCGCAAAGCAGCTTCTGATTCTGTCATTTTCAGGTGATTATACAGCATTGCCTGCCATTCCTTTTTTGACCAAAAGCAGTTGATGCTTGCAAGAAAAGCAGCAATCTCATCGGCATTATCATACCATTTTTTCCGCTGCGCTTCGACCTCGTCTGTTTTACCGTCTTTTGCAGCATTAACAAGACTTGCTGCAATCATAAGGTGCTCCGTTAAAAGGTCTTGAAACTTCTTAGCTTTTTGCTGCCCATAATACGGCGTTAAAGCCTTTGCAAAATCTTTTGGGTTTTGCAAGAGACGATCGGTAACATGTTTTAGGTCGTCTAAGCTGGATACTGTACTAATAATGAACAATCTCGTCCACACAACGTGTTGTGTCCATAGGTCACGAAAAACAAGTGTCAAATTCATTCGATTGCGACAGTTATTCATAAAAGGTACTCCTTATCATTTGGCTACTGCCCTTAAAAACATGGATAACAATAGGATATGCAGAGATAAACAATATTGCAAATATAAAATTATTTTATGGGAGGAATGTTTTGAATGGAACCAATGACGCCAGATCAGATCAAGAAACTTTTGCAGAAATATTATGACATTCCTCAAATGATTGATGAA
>DIQY01000006.1:0-161 GCA_002424295.1 Ruminococcaceae bacterium UBA5450
CGGTCTTCACGCTCAATAACGAGCAGCCCCTTTTTCTCAAATAAGAACGAAACGCATCCGGTTGTTCCCAGATTTCCGCCAAATTTATCAAATGCGTGTCGGACATCGGCCGCCGTACGATTTCTATTATCTGTTAATGCTTCTACAATAACAGCAACACC
>DIQY01000006.1:385-568 GCA_002424295.1 Ruminococcaceae bacterium UBA5450
TTTCCCTCACCAGCAGCTTTTTTAATGATACGCTCAATATTATCATTTGGGACATTGGCTGCTTTGGCCTTTGCAATACAATCTTTCAGCTTAGAATTGCTGTTGGGGTCTGGTCCGCCGCCCTCTTTTACTGCAACTGATAATTCACGGCCGATTTTAGTAAAGACTTTTGCCTTTGCGCCA
>DIQY01000006.1:778-35740 GCA_002424295.1 Ruminococcaceae bacterium UBA5450
ATTCCATTTTGAATGGCCTGACATGTTCTTCGCAGCCTCCCGACTAATAATTTGAAATAGTTACGTTATATTATAACATAGACAAAGTGTGATATCAACACTTTGTCTCTTTGATGACTCATTTCTGTTATATTTTGATTTGTCTTTTAGATAAGATTTTTTTAGTTTTATTTTATATTTTAGCATATTTGACTTTTTCACTCAAGGGGGTGTTCCTTTTTTTATTAGATACTTGACAGTTATTTCACAGTGGCATAGAATGATTCTGATTTGTTCTAAATAGCCCTAATTTAGATGAAAAATTGTATATGAAAAAATGCTTTTTCGATTTTAGAAAAAGAAAGGTAGTATTTATGAAAATTGGCCTCGATGTCGGCTCTACAACAATAAAATGCGTTGTTTTAGACGATGAAAATAAAATAATTTACAAATCCTATGAACGGCATTATTCTCAGATTACAGAAAAGATGACTGAGCTTCTTACAAAAGTAAGAGATACCATCTTAAAAGGAAACCCTGCTCAGCTTACCGTCTCTGGCTCTGCCGGAATGGGAATTTCACAGACCTGTAATCTTCCTTTCGTACAAGAGGTCTATGCCACCCGTATTGCCACCGGAAAGCTTCTTCCGAAGACCGACTGTATTATTGAACTCGGCGGAGAAGATGCAAAGATTCTGTTTCTGACCGGCGGCATGGAAGTACGGATGAACGGTTCCTGCGCAGGAGGTACGGGCGCGTTTATTGACCAGATGGCAACCTTATTAAACATTTCCCTGGACGAGATGGATCAGCTTTCCGCTCAATACGAAAAGATCTATACAATCGCATCCCGCTGCGGCGTCTTCGCAAAAAGCGATATTCAGCCGCTGCTGAATCAAGGCGCGCGGAAAAGCGACCTTTGCGCCAGCATTTTTGCGGCTGTTGCCAACCAGACGATTGCCGGCCTTGCACAGGGACGCCCGATTGCCGGGAATGTGCTTTACCTCGGAGGTCCGCTTACTTTTCTCTCCGGATTGCGGCGCGCTTTCGATACTGCGTTAAGAACAACCGGAACCTGTCCGGAAAACAGTCTGTATTTTGTTGCGCTTGGCGCTGCTTACAGCAGTGAGATTGAGACGGACTTAGATACAGCGCTGAAAAATATCAAGCAATATGGAACCAGCGGGAATTTCCGCAGTATTCCCCCTCTCTTTAAAGACAAAGAGGAATATCAGGAATTTCTGGACCGTCATAATTCCTGCAAAGCGCCAAAAGGAGACTTTCTCAAATATGACGGCCCTGCATTTTTAGGGGTTGACGCCGGTTCTACAACCATCAAAGCAATTCTTCTCGGCAAAGACGGCGAAGTTCTTGACAGCACCTACCAAAGCAATAGTGGAAATCCGGTTCCGGTCGTACGGGAATATTTGCTCTCTCTTTATCAAAAAAAGCCGGAACTGAAAATTGTTTCCAGCGCTGTAACCGGTTACGGCGAAGAGCTTTTGAAAAATGCTTTTGGACTCGATTACGGTATTGTAGAAACCATTGCACATTTTACAGCTGCCAAATGCTTCATGCCCGATGTTGATTTTGTAATCGATATCGGCGGTCAGGATATGAAATGCTTTAAAATCCGCCGCGGGGCTATCGACAATATCTTCTTAAACGAAGCCTGCTCCTCTGGCTGCGGCTCTTTCCTGCAAACCTTTGCCAATACTCTCGGTTATAAAATTGCTGATTTCGCAAAATTGGGTCTTTTTGCAAAACATCCTGTTGATTTGGGAAGCCGCTGCACGGTTTTCATGAATAGTCAGGTCAAACAAGCGCAGAAAGACGGCGCAACCACAGCGGATATTTCTGCTGGACTATCTGTAAGCGTCGTAAAAAATGCAATCTATAAAGTGATTCGTGCAGCTTCTGCCGAAGAGCTGGGCCGCAAAATCGTCGTTCAGGGAGGTACCTTCCTCAATGACGCCGTTTTAAGAGTCTTTGAAAATGAATTAGGAGTTGAAGTCGTCCGCCCCGATATTTCCGGACTAATGGGAGCCTACGGCGCTGCGATCTACGCAATTAATAAGCAAAAAAAATTGCCGCACCAAACTTCTTTGATTTCTCTCGCGGAACTAAACAATTTCAAACACGAAGTCAAAGTGACAAACTGTGGAATGTGCAGTAATCACTGTCGTTTGACCATCAATATCTTTGGCAATAACCGCCGCTTCATTGGCGGAAATCGCTGCGAGCGCCCGATCACCAAGAAAAGCGGAAGCGATGATTTAGATCTTTACGCTTATAAACTAAAAAAGCTTCGCAGCTATGCACCAGTTCCCGGTCCACGCGGAAAAATTGGGATTCCGATGGGACTTAACTTTTACGAATTGCTGCCTTTCTGGCATGCTTTCTTTACCACGCTGGGATTCGAAGTTGTACTCTCTCCCCTTTCAAGCAGAGAACTATATATCCGTGGCCAAAGCACCATTCCCAGTGACACCGTCTGCTTTCCTGCAAAGCTGACCCACGGACATGTTCTAAGTCTGCTTGATCAGGGAATTGATCATATCTTTTATCCTTGTATGAGTTATAATTTTGACGAAAAGCTCGGCGACAACCATTATAACTGCCCTGTCGTCGCCTATTATCCGGAAGTTATTAACGCCAACACCGTCGCGCTTCAGGGAAAAACTTTTATCCATGACTATGTCGGAATTCATAGAAGACATGATTTCCCCAAAAAGATGCATAAAATCCTTGAAAAATATTATTCCGGAATTACTCTGCAGGAAGTCAAAAAAGCTTCCGATGCCGCCTACGACGCTTATAATGCTTATCTTTCCGATATTCGCGAAAAAGGAAATGAAATCATCAAAGAAGCGCGCAAGGAAAAAAAGCCGATCATTGTTTTGAGCGGACGCCCCTATCACCTTGATCCCGAAATCAACCACGGAATCGATAAATTAATTATTTCTCTGGGAGCTGCCGTCATCAGCGAAGACGTCGTCAGCTGCCTAGTTAAGCGCTTCCATACCGGCGTTCTGAATCAGTGGACTTATCATGCCAGACTTTATGCTGCCGCTAAATACGTCAGCTCACAGAAAGATATGAATCTAGTTCAGCTGGTCTCCTTCGGCTGCGGCGTAGATGCCATCACAACGGATGAAGTCCGCAGCATTCTGGAAGCAAACGATAAGATCTATACGCAGATCAAAATTGACGAAATTACGAATTTGGGCGCCGTAAAAATTAGGCTTCGCAGCCTTTTCGCCGCCCTCGACCAGTGAGGCTTTATCATGGCAGAACTGAAATATACCAATACCGGACGTTTACTCTTTACGAAAGAGATGAAAAAAGATTATACCCTTCTTTGTCCGATGATGCTTCCCATCCATTTTTCCCTTTTCATAGATGTTTTCCGCAATTGCGGATATAAAGTGGAATTGCTGCAAAATGATGGGCCTGCGATTGTTCAGGAAGGACTCAAATATGTTCACAACGATACCTGTTACCCGGCACTTCTTGTAATCGGACAATTTATAGATGCTCTTCACTCCGGCAAATATGATCTCGATCACACCGCCCTGATCATTACTCAGACCGGCGGCGGCTGCCGTGCAAGCAATTATATTCACTTGCTGCGCAAAGCGCTTCATAAAGCTGGGATGGATCAAATTCCAGTCGTGAGCTTAAATCTTTCCCGTTTGGAATCCAATCCTGGCTTTTCCATTACTCTAAGTATGCTGCGAAAAGTAATCGCTGCCGTCGCCTATGGCGATGCTTTGATGGCACTGCGCAATCAAACCAAGCCTTACGAAACACACGTTGGTGACAGTGAGGCACTCGTAAAAGATTGGGTCGACGAACTTTGTTCTCAATTTAAACGTGGAAAAGGATTAGGCTTAAAAGCAGAAAAAGAAAATCTGCTAAAAATCGTTCATGATTTTGCTAAAATTCCAACCCAGGCGGTCCAAAAAATTCGGGTCGGTATCGTTGGAGAAATCTACGTAAAATATGCAGCCTTTGCAAATAACCATCTCGAGGATTTTCTCTTTGATCAGGGCTGCGAAGTAAATGTTCCGGGCCTTTTGAATTTTGCAATTTTTAAGGTTGATAACCGTTTGGAAGATATTAAGCTTTATGGCGGAAATCCATTTAAGTTTGGTGCAGTCAGTGTCTTATTTGATTATCTGACGAAAATGCAGAATATTTTGACAGAAGCTTTTCAAAGCGAGCCAAAATTTGAAGTGCCCACCCCATATGCTAAAGTAAAAGAATTAACAAACGGTGTGATTGGTTATGGGGATAAGATGGGCGAAGGATGGCTCTTGACCGGGGAAATGTTGGAGCTCTGTGAAACAGGCTATGAAAATATCGTCTGTGCACAGCCTTTCGGCTGTCTTCCCAATCATATCTGCGGAAAAGGAATGATTCACCGAATCAAAACGCTGCGGCCAGAAAGCAACATTGTCCCGATCGATTACGATCCTAGTGCAACTATGGTCAATCAAGAAAACCGTATTAAGTTAATGCTGGCAGTGGCTCGCGAAAACCTGCAGAAAAAGGTTGTGCAATCTGACAAAAAAGATTAAAATCAAACAAAAGTCTCCTGCTATAGTTGCTTTTTCGCTAAATTTGTTGATAATAAAAAGTAACTTCTAGAAAGGCAGGAGATTTTTTATGAAGAAATTTATTCAGGAGTTTAAAGAATTTTCCATGCGCGGCAACGTCATGGATATGGCTGTTGGCGTTGTAATGGGCACTGCTTTCAGCGCAATTGTCACTTCCCTTGTAAAAGACATCATTATGCCCCTCATCGGACTTTTAACCGGAGGCCTTGATTTTTCCAATCTTTCTGTTACCTTACTGGGAAAAGCCGTACTGACTTATGGTTCTTTTATTCAAAGTATCTTTAACTTTTTAATGATTTCCCTTTCGATTTTCCTAATGGTGAAATTTGCAAACAAAATCAGCAGTCTTCGTCAGAAACAAAATGAGCAGAAAGAAAAAGTTTTAGAGCCTTCAAAAGAAGAACTGCTGTTAACCGAAATTCGCGACCTCTTAAAAAGCCAATCAGAAAAATAAAAAATCCGGCTTTCTCTTTTGAGGAGGCCGCATTTTTTTAATTAAATTTTAATTAAATATGATAGTTGACTCAGCGTTCCCACTTTTCGCAGAGTTTTATGAGTTCATTTGTAAACCGAGTCAAATCTTTATTGGCCCCTCCCTCATTATGCCGAATAACGTCTTCCAGGCGATGCTGAACCGCCACCAGCCGCGCATAAATAGGAGAAGGTTGTTTGCCGGAAAGCGCCACCTTTTTGGGATGCAGAACTTGTGCTTCCATTCCATAATCCAATATACGGTCCGAAAGCAAATCATAGCAGGCATTAAAATTCGGCGCATAGGCATCGAATCCATAATGCTTCAGTTCTTCCGTAAATCCTTCACAGCATTTCTGCTCTCCATGAACAACAAAGACCTTTTTAGGCGCCGGTTGATAAGCTTTAATCCAACGTAAAAGTCCAGTATGATCTGCATGTCCTGACAGCATCCGAAAATTAAAGATATGCGCTTTAACCGCAATCTGCTCACCAAACAGTTTTACAGAATCAATTCCGTCCAAAAGGATTCTTCCAAGGGTTCCGTTCGCCTGAAACCCAACAAAGATGATGGAGCACTCCGGCCGCCAGAGATTATGCTTTAAGTGATGACGAATTCTTCCGGCTTCACACATACCGCTCGAAGAAAGAATTACTTTGGGAATACCGTCCGTATTGAGTGATTTGGATTCCTCCACACTTTCTGTCATATTCAGGTTTGGAAAAGAAATCGGTTCAAAGCCATGATCAATTAATTGGGCAGTCTCCTCATCTGCATAACCGTGGAGATCTCCGCTATATATTTTGGTGGCTTCAGTTGCAAGAGGAGAATCCACATAAACCGGAAAATTGGGATTTTTAGGCGTCAGATGACGTTCTTTGATCTCCCGTATCGCATAAAGGAGTTCCTGCGTACGTCCCACTGCAAAGGATGGAATCACTACATTCCCGTGATTTGACAGGGTATTATCAATAATATCTGCAAAAGCCTTGGTATAATCATCTATATGCTCATGTTCCCGATCTCCATAAGTGGATTCCATAATCACATAATCTGCTTCGGTAATGTAGGTTGGATTTTTAATAATCGGAATATTGATGTTCCCAATATCACCTGAAAATACAATCTTTTTTGTGATATTATTTTCCGTAGCCCAAACTTCAATGCTGGAACTGCCTAAAAGATGTCCTGCATCTACAAAACGAATTTTTACTCCTTCACAGAGATCAACCATCTCTCCATACGAATATGGAGTAAGATACTTTAGGGTATCTTCTGCATCCTTTACGGTATAAAGCGGCTCCACAGGGGCTTTACCTGCACGTTTTCCTTTACGGGATTCATATTCCGCATCCATTTCCTGAATATGCGCACTATCTCGTAGCATGATAGAAAGGAGCTCACAAGTTTTCCCCGTTGCACAAATTTCCCCTTGAAATCCCTGCTTCACCAAAAGCGGCAATCGGCCCGAATGATCAATATGTGCATGAGTAACTAGAACATAGTCCACTTTATTTGCGGCAATCGGCAACTTTGTATTATCTGTTACATCAGCTCCCTGCTGCAGTCCGCAGTCAATCAGGATGGTCTTGTCTCCAACCGTAAGGCAATGGCAGCTGCCCGTTACCTCTTTATCGGCTCCGTAAAAATTCAATTTCATCTTTCTTTATCACTCCTTATCACTCAAAATCGAGTTCTATTGGGCAGTGGTCACTCCCCATCACTTCGCTGAGAATTTCACTCTTCTGAACATGTGAAAAAAATCGCTCAGAAACCAAAAAATAGTCAATGCGCCATCCCGCATTATGCCCTCGAGCATGAAATCGATAGCTCCACCAACTATATGCACCGATTTCTTTCGGATGAATCCGCCGAAATGTATCCACAAATCCACTCTCAAGGAGCTGCGTAAATTTTTCCCTCTCCTGATCTGAAAAGCCGGCATGACCCTGATTGTTCTTTGGATTTTTCAGATCAATTTTCTCATGCGCTACATTCATATCGCCACAGACAATCACGGGCTTTTTTTGATCCAGCTTGATCAAATAAGTACGAAACGCATCTTCCCATTCCATTCTATAGGGCAAGCGCTTTAATTCATCCTGAGAATTCGGCGTATAAACAGTTACCAGATAATATTCCGGATATTCCAGTGTGATTGAACGCCCCTCCCCCATATGGTCAGAATCATCAATATCATACTGAACGCTGATCGGCGAATTTTTTGTAAAAATCGCGGTACCGGAATATCCTTTTCTGAGGGCGGAATTCCAATAACATGTATATCCGGGTAATTCAAAATCCGCTTGTTCCGGCTGCATTTTCGTCTCCTGCAAACAAATCGTATCTGCATTTGATTCTTTCAAAAATTCCAGAAATCCTTTTTGCAGACAAGCACGCAAACCATTTACATTCCAGGAAAGAAACTTCATTTAGCACCTCCACAAATTGCTTTCTTTTTGTTTTTAATTATATCATATTTTGTGTGAATTTACTATAATTTTTGTTTTTTTAACAGAAAAATTAAAGCAAGTCAAAGATTAATAAAATTGGCCCTTGCTAGAAAAGCAAGAGCCGCATAAAATCATAGATCCTGAAGATCCGCTTCGGGAATATCATTCTCAAGATTATCCCTTCCAAGATCGGTATCGATTACCGGATAAACATCTTTACGAATAGGACGGTCTGTTTTTCGGATTTCCCGTTTCTTTCGTACCATGTCGGTTCCTTTATCTGGAATAGGATCATCAAAAGTACGACCTGGTTGTTGATCAGATTTGCTCATAAAATCACCTCAAAGCTAGAATATACAAACCGACTAAATTTATCCGTCAATTTATAAAAATAAAAAATAGAAAAGCTCCAATTTGCCCAGAAAAAAATTTGAAAAATGTAATACTGACCGGACAATGAATTTATTTTGTGCTACTTTGCATCGGCGTTTTTACTTTGCTTGGATAGTTTATGAATTTACTAAAAATCAAATAGATAAAATGTTCTAAAATTCCAAAAAATTGAAGTTAAAAACAGCATTAAATTAAAAAAAGCCGTCCCGGTTAAGGGACGGCTTTTAAAAGACTAAAATTTATCTTTTATTGCTAAAGCATTCACTGCAGTAAACAGGGCGATCGTCGCGCGGCTGGAAAGGAACCTTACAAGGTTTTCCACAGGAAGCACAGACAGCATCATACATCTGACGCTCTCCGCGTCCGCCATTTGAATTTTGTCTACGTGCTTTGCGGCATTCTGGGCAACGCTGGGGATCATTGGTAAAGCCTTTCTCAGCGAAAAATTCCTGCTCTCCAGCAGTAAAGGTGAAATTCTGACCGCAATCCTTGCAGACGAGGGTTTTGTCTTGATACATATAATACCTCTTAAATTATGATAGTTCACCGTTTGGTGACTCATTTAGTATATGCCTTAATTAGTCAAAAGTCAATTAAAATAAAATAAATTATATGGTATTACTTGAGAATTTCTTTTAAAATTGGGAAAAGTGGCTTTATATTTACTTTCTAATGCAGAATTGTATTATTTAAGCCCATATCATCAGTGAAAAAGTATTGCTTTTCTTGTGTGTTACACACAATTTTCTGAAAATTTCCATATAATTTGAATAGATAAAATTTATTTAAAGGAGTCGATGACATTATGATCAAATGTTTTCACTCGTCGGGTGAAACATTGAAAGATTATGGTCCTAACCCATATGTGACTAATATCGAAACGGCTACTAAACAAAACAATAACTATCGTACTGCGTTATGGACGGGCAATTATCTACAAACGACCTTAATGAGCATTCCAGTCAACGGAGATATCGGATTGGAAATGCACCCTGATACAGACCAGTTTCTGCGAATTGAGTGTGGCCGCGGAATCGCAAAAATGGGACGCAATAAAAATGATTTAAATTTTCAGAAAAATGTTTCTTCTGGATATGCAATATTCGTTCCGGCAGGCACCTGGCATAATTTAATCAACACCGGAAACGTCCCATTGAAACTATATTCTATTTACGCGCCGCCACATCATCCGCATGGAACAGTGCACAAAACAAAAAAAGATGCACTTGCTAAAGAGAAATAAAATTTACAGCGTCCCCCGCTTTTGCGATCGACGCTGTTTTTATATTTAAAAATCCCAATGAATTACGAAAGAATTTCTAAAAAATATATTTGCATGAAAAAGCATATCCTTTTTGGTTATGCTAAGAGCAAAGATTATTTTATGTTTAATAATTCGAAAGAAGGCGTAAAAATGAAAAATATAGGAAATGTAGGCCGAGCAATACGGGCCGTACTTGCTGTAATTCTGTTTAGCCTGTTCTTTGCGCTTCCTAAAAATAAAAAATGGTTTAGTCTGTTTGGATTGATACCATTGGCCACTGCCATTTCCGGGGTGTGTCCTTTATATTCTTTCCTTCATATTTCCACAAAAAAAGAATAAATCGTAATTGCTTCATTCTTTTGACGACTCTCGAGTCGTCATTTTTTATACTCCTTTTTTCTATTTCAGTTTACTTTATGACAGCCTTCAATATTTTATTTGTTATTTTTAAGAATAAATTTATATAATTTTGTTTTGTTAAAAAATGTATTTAATTACAATTTAACTATGCATATAATTATGTTGGAGATGAAAATATGGGAAAAGATAAAAAATATATAAAGTTCAAGAAGAAGTATAAAAAAAAATATAAAAAGAAAGAACAAAAGAAATTAAAATCACTAATGATATCTACTAATAATATTGTTGATAATTTAAATTTAATCTACGCCAAAATAGAGCAACTAAAAAAAGGATTAGACAGCGAAAAAAAATAGCCTAATAGCCTATAGATAGTTGCATCAAGTTATAGCAAATTTCTTAGTGCAATGAGCTGTTACTGTAAGGAAGAAAGATCAGCGCATTTTGCAGATTTTACAGATTTCAGTTCATACACAATATCGGCCTGATGGGCCACTTCAGGCGAATGCGTAACAATGATGACACATTTATTTTCTTCTCGAGCGAGACGAAGAAAAATATTCATTACTGCATCCTGTGTTTCTCCGTCAAGATTGCCGGTAGGCTCATCAGCTAACAGAATATCCGGATTGTAAGATAGGGCCCGTGCAATGGCGACGCGCTGCTGTTCTCCGCCGGAGAGTTTAAGTACCCGCCGGTTGGCCTTTGCTTCGTCCAGCTCTACTTTATCTAACAGATCCATGGCTACCTCACACCGATTTTTGATCTTCATGCCCGAGATATCCATAGACAACTCCACGTTTTCTACAGCAGTCATTTGCGGAAGAAGATTGAATCCTTGAAACACGACGCCTACATATTTGCTGCGATAATGATAACGGTCAATGGTAGTAATGTCTTTGTCCTGAAAGAGAATCGTGCCGCTGGTAGGTTCCGTTAATCCGGATAGCAGGGACAGCAAGGTGGTTTTTCCAGCGCCGGATTTTCCCACAATGGCGTATACTTTACCTTGTTCAAATGTATAGGTGATATCCTTGAGGATAGGATGTATTCCGTCGTAGGAATAGCTAAGATCGTTCAGTTCCAATATACTCATAATAATCTCCTCCTTTATGTCCGGTTGGTAAGAATTTTCAAAGGCTCATAGCGCAGTATGGGGCAATTTGCACTGTTCCCGCCCCGAATATGGCCCTATGCGGGACTATGAACAGTGGCCGGTGGACTTTGTCAATCGATACGCAGAGCTTTTAAAGCAGTCCTCCCCTGCTATAGAAAAGCAGTCCAGAGCGATTGCAGAGCGTATGCGTGATGCTATGGTCGTAAAACCAACTATTGACACGAGTACCTGGGAATCCGTCAATGATGTGGTGCAGGGACAAAAACTGCCTTTAAAGCAGGTCCTTAAGGTACAGTACGATAAGGATAACGCCAATACTTATAAACAAGCCATTACCGACGGAATCTTATCCCTCAAAGGAAAACTGCAGGAGGCACTTATGGCAGCCGCCCCGAAAGTCGAGATCAATAACCATGGAGACCAGCAAATGGGCGCAGCCGAGGCGGCGGCCGCCTTCCACCGCCAGCAGATCAAAGCCGCACACGGGCTATAAAAGGAGGGATGCCTATGGAATACTTTAAAAATCTTACGACCGACAAACAATTCGATATCGACTATGACCGCAGAATCTTATACACCTAAGATCTAGGAACAATTCCCGCAAACTTTACGACATCGAAAGGTGTTGATCAAATCGGAGAATCCGTCCTGCATACGGATCTCGGACCCCGGCCACTGGAATTTGTATGCTATCTGAAGGCAGACTCACAATCAGAAATGGATCTATTGGAACGCTCTGTGCGTTCCTTTTTTAATCCGTTGCAGAAATTTCAGTATGTAGATACCATCAAAGACCGCATGATCTCTTTCCGACTCAAAAACACGCCGGATATCAAAGACAATCATGCAGATGACACTTCCTATCTTTTGGAATTTGACCTATCAGCTACAGCGTATGAGCCATGCTACAGAGCAACCTCTTCAAAGTCCGTACAGCTTGCGCAGTGGATCAAGAAATTTAAGTTCCCAACCGCCTTTAAAGCGATTACTTTTGCTACCCGTGATCAGTCATTAATTAAAAACATTTACAACCCAGGAGATCTTCCATGCGGAATGCTGATTACTTTTCGGGCAAACGCAGTGATCGAAAATTCCGGCATACTCAACGTGAATACCCACGAGTATTTCCAGTTCGACCGTTTGGACATGACGTCCGGAGACGTTGTTACGGTGGATACGGGAAACCAGTCTGCAGATCTGCTGCGCGGTGGGACGCACACGGATATCAGTAATCTTGTTGATCCGGACTGCGATTATCTGCAGCTCAACGCCGGAGATAACGTGCTGCGGTATTATGCAGGCGCAAACACAAGCATTCTGGACTGCGGGATTGCTTATGATCCAATTTATCTATGAGGAGATGATCTAAATGGTCCTCACTTGCTATATTCCCCCACCCGCCGGACAAACAATCCCGCCTAACTATGGACGAATTAAAGTCACATCACTTGACGTCAAGCGCAAGTATAACGACGTCGGAGAGATGGACTTACACTGTGCCATTTCTCCGCACAATCTTAACCTCCTAAAGCAGGAAAACATTCTGCACAAGCGCGGCGACGAAGCCGCCTACATCATTAAGAGTGTAGAAAAGGTGGATATGGACGGGCAGCTTGAGCTGTCTGTTATCGCCTATGATCTATCGATCCTGTTAAAAGACCGATATAATCTTGAGATGCAGAATTTTAACAACACGGAACTCGATACCGTTGTGCGAACCCTGGTCGGGCGGTCATTAACTCAAAACAATCTCACTTTTAGGGACTCTTCTGCGGCTTCTTATATGGCAGCACGGAGTGTCCCTCATTTTGTATTAGGACCTGCCTTATCAGGTACTCCAAAAGTAAGCCTGCAGGACACCTACGGAGAGATCTTATCTCTAGTCACCAAATTATGTCAGGATCATGATATCGGCTTTAAAACGGTGTTTGACCGCAAAACATGGACATACAGTTTTCAACTTTATCGCGGGCTTGACCGGACAATCGATCAAACAACTAATCAGCGCTGCATCTTTTCCAAAAAGTACGATACCATTCTCGGAGAAAGCTATTTAGAGAATAACGCTGATTATAAAAACGTTGCGTTTGTGATGGGTGAAGGCGAAGACGACGCGCGTATCGGCGTATTTGTCAGGCTGCCTGGGACAGGATCAGAAACACCCCGTGAGTTGGTAGTTGATGCCCGCGATCTGCAGAAAGCAGACGGCGAGTCAGACGACAGCTATAAGGCCAAACTAAAGCAGCGTGGTTTAGAAAAGCTCACCGAAAACAAAAACGTCCGCACAGCAACAGAACGAATCCGGCCGGACGGAAAAAAGCAATACAAAAGTGATTGGGACTTAGGGGACCTTGTCACCTGCATGAATAAAGAGTGGGGATATCACCTCAATACCAGAATTCCAACGGTGGAAGAGGTCTATGATTCCTCCGGCGCGACATACACACCGACGCTCGGGAATGACATCCCGACACAAAATGACAAGATCAAAAAACTGCCTATCCCCTATGCTCATATTGTCGGAAAACCTGCCGGCGCCGTGGGGACTGCAAATATTCAGAGCATCAGCGACGATGAAATAAACGGGCTGTTTGGCTAATTTAAGGAGTGATCAAATGGAATACCTCAGCAAAGCTGGTCTAACAACCTTAGTTAACAAAATCAAGGCGCTGTTATCAGAAAAGGTTGATTTAACAGCACTCTCTAAAGTGGCTAAAACCGGAAGTTATAACGATTTGTCCGACAAGCCGATATTAGAAACAGGAACTACAACCTTTCAAAACTCCGGATACCATAACAGTATCTATCGCGGGAAAGATATCAGCTCGAACGAGGCTGACGGCTCCATGTATACCAATATTGCAAATGGCACTTTTGACGATATTTTTGTCGGGGATTATTTTACAAAGACGATCAACGGCACAAGTTATGTGCTGCGCGTTGCCGGATGTGACTTATATCTTAATCGATCAGATACAGCACTGACTGCGCATCATATCGCTGTGATTCCCGATACGGTTTTAGGGGACTATCCAATGCACGACGCTGCAACGACTGATGGTGGATATGTAGGCACAAAGATGTATGCTGATACGTTGCCACTATGGGATGGATATTTCAGCACTGCATTTGGAACACATTTATTGACACTTCGAGAGCTAATGGTGAATGAAATCGCTTCGGACAGGCCTTCCGGCTGGTCATGGTTTGGCAGAAAAACCATAATCATGACTTTGGAAGAAGTCGCGGGATGTAATGCGTTTGGAGCTTATTATACTTGGTATCCTTATAATATTGGAATTTCTTATGGCCAACTTCCATTATTCCGACTTTCCCCCGACAAAATTTGCATTAGGCATACATATTGGCTGCGAAATATGGTGAATTCATCATTGATTAGCGCTATCACTGATACCGGAGATCTTAACCGCAAAAGCATAGTCAATCCCAACGGATTGCGCCCTATGCTTTTATTGGGATAAGGGGGACTTATGAAAATCTTAGATGAAAACGGAAATCCAATTACCAGTGAGCCTAATTTCAGTACAGGAAGGTATTTACAGAATTCTGACGGTGATTTGGTTTTTACAAAATATACCGATGCAGAATTAGCAGAAATAAAAAAGCAGGAAGAATCAGACCCGATTATGCAGTTACAACTTGAATTAGAGAAAGTACAAAAGGCTTTGGAGGTGCAATGACACGCAGGTCGAGATATACATAATTAAGGAGGAAACACAATGAAAATTTTAGATCAGCAGGGCAACGAAATCCTAAATTCGGATCTTACAAAAGGGCACTTGGAATCAGACAAGCTGACGATCCACCATGATGCGGTAACAGCCGTTGCGGAACAATCACACCTAAAAGCGGTGTGCATGTATCCAAACGGTGGGCAGGATGTGGAAAAAGTTGTTAACGTGCCGGCCGTCGTCGGGCATGATGCCTATGGCGAATACGAAGATATCCAGCGCTATATCCCTTACACAGAAACAGAAATTGCAGCCATTGAGAAGCAGAAAAGCACGCCGACAATTCCCGATCGGTTGGCAGTGGTAGAAGAATTACTGCGGTCCCAAATGATAGGAGGATAAAACAATGTGTGCAATCGCTAATTTTTTAATGATCCGGTATAAATTAGGGCACGTTACCGTCGGTCAGATTAACTCTCTTATTGAAAAAGATCTGACTCAGGAAGAAGCCAACCAAATCACGGGCGGTGATCAGTAATGGCAGAGCATTATAGCTTTTTTAATGGACCAACTTACGACGCAGCGGATTTCGCTGCTTTTTTTGCATCCTTCTTTAAAAACGGCGTCTTTGCAAAACCTGCTGACGGTCTACAGGCACGGGCGCTGCACAACGATATGCGAGTTACTGTTTTGCCTGGTGTTGCTTTTATTGATGGATACCGGTATGAACTAGATAACAGTGATGCGGAATTCACCTTTACGGTACCGACAGCAGATGGCACACTCGACCGCAAAGATATTATTGTGATCCGGCGCGATCTCGTGAACAACAATGCAAAGGCCTATTACATTGCCGGCACACCCGCAAGTAATCCATTAGTTCCGAGTCTGACACATACAAACAACATTAATGAGATACAACTCTGCAGCATTAACGTTGCGCATGGAACTGTAAAGATATCAGATTCCAATATTACCGATACCCGCTTTGCCGATGCTGTGTGTGGTGTCGTAGCGTCTGCAGTAAAAGATATCAGCGCCTCAGAACTTTTTGCGCAGTACAATTCTTTATTTTCTGTATGGTTCGCTGGCGTGCAAAACACGCTTGACGGAGATACGGCAGGAAATCTGCTCAACAAAATTAATGCCATCACCAATAGCAAGGGTCAAGCAAATGGGATTGCTGGATTAAATTCAAAGGGAGCTGTTCCACCAGAACAAGGCGGTACCGGCCAGAACTCACTTGTTGACAGCCGTAATGTGATGGGGTTAGGAAAAACTACTGGACCGCTGCCAATCAAAAATGGCGGAACAGAAGCCAGTACGGTAAGTGATGCCCTTAAAAATCTGGGATTGTCACCGGTGGTGATATCAACCGGAGATCATTATATCCTGTTAAAAGCGGGACCTATCATGAACTTGCGAATTTATGGAGCGTCGGCAAATGACGTTCCAACGATCCCAACGCAGTATCGTCCGCATATAATAGATGCATCAGGGTTTGCATGGGTGCTTGGAGACTCTCCACAGGCTGGAATCCTGATCGTATCAGGATATAGTGGAAGAGTATCGTCTTATGTGACAAGTGGACCGGATACATCATCAACAGAGTGCCGCGGATCCGTCGTGTGGATCGCGAATTAGGAGGAGGATAAAAGATGACTCAACAAGAATTTGAAATTATAAAAGCGCTCGCTTATGAGGAGACGCCGGAGCAGATTGCAACTGCAGAAGGAATCTCAATGCCGGATGTGGAAGCAATCAGAGAAAAATTTGCAGATGAAATCATCGCTGCAAAAGCCGATCTTAAGAAAGCGGGGTACTTAAAATGAAAGGAATAGATGTCAGTGCCCATAATGGCTTTATCAACTGGGATGCAGTCAAAGCAGCCGGATATGATTTTGCCATCATTCGAACCGGCTATGGAAACGACATCAGTCAAAAAGACAGGTGGTTTGAACAGAACATTCAGGGCGCTCATGCTGCTGGTTTAAAAATTGGCGTTTATCATTTTTCGTATGCAATCAGCATCGAAGATGCGCGTACAGAAGCAAATTTAGTGTTACAGATCATAGCATCATACAGGGACTGGCTTACATGGCCGGTCTTTTTCGATTACGAATATGATTCCGTTCGGTGGTCAAGGCAAAACAGAATCGATCCGGGTCCGCAGCTTGTAACAGATATGGCACTGACATTCCTACAGACAATCGCTGCTGCAGGATATCGGGTCGGAAATTATACCAATCTCGACTATTATCGGAATTGGTTCCAAATGGAGCGGCTAAAAGACTACCCAATGTGGTTTGCGCAGTATGAGGTCGATAGCCCCGCCGTTTCTTGCCCCCTTTGGCAGTTCGGCGGTGAGAATGTTCCGGGCTGCAGTGGATTGATCGACAGCAATATTGCTTTTACTGATCTTTCTAACGGAAATCCCACACAGCCAGGAGGTGAAAGTACTATTGGGGTCGATGTGTTCCATAGAGTGCAGACGGCAGAAGACGGCTGGCTTGCAGAAGTCCATAACTTTGATGATTATGCCGGGATTCGGGGACACAAAATCATTGGCTGGGCGATCCGCACTTCCCATGGATATCTGAAATATCGCGTGCATGTTCTGGGAAAAGACTGGCTGGAATGGGTCGATACCCGCAACGGATACAATCTTGCAGATATCAATGGATATGCCGGAAATGGAGAGCAGATCGATGCAATTGAGGCTTACTTTGTTACGCCGGACGGAGAACCTTATCAGTACGCCCATTACAAGGTCAGCCCGAATCTGCAAAGCTATTACCCGGAGCAGATCGACGATCAGGCGGACGGATATGCAGGCGTATTTGGCAATACCATTGACCGTGTGCAGTTAGAAGTTGAATGAGAATAAAAAGGAGAAAAAAATAAAATGGATACATTAACAAAAACAAAGGCGGTATTTACTGCCATAGTAGGAGTGTTGGCATCTTGGCTCGGAGAACTTGCCGTGCCAATGTTGGTATTGGTCATTTGTAATCTGATCGATTATGTTACGGGATTAGCGGCAGCATCAAAGCGCGGCCAAAAAATCAGCAGCTACCGAGAAATTCAGGGTATTGCAAAAAAGGTTTGCATGTGGCTTTTAGTAGCGGTCTGGCTGATCTGCAACGAATTAATCAGCATTCTAGAAAACATTGGAGATATCGGCGTGCCGCTTCCTGGATTCTTAGGACGGCTGGTCTCGATGCTTAAAAGCAAGGTCGATTCACAGGTGCCGGACGATTCAAACAATCAAAAGTAATAAAATATAACTTATAAAAAATAAGCCCACCGGGGAGAAATCCTCAGTGGGCTTATTACTTATTTAAAGAAAAAATGGATTTAACGAATGCGTCTTGCCAAAAAGTTATAAGCAAAATTCTAATTGTCGCATCATAATGTAAACAATTTAGATAAGTTAAAAATACGGGCAATCAACAAATTTTAGCAAACTATGAAGCTTACCAATTAGCAGGGTTCTTCCCACCAACCAAATGCAACACTTCCCAAAATTTTTTCGCTGGTTGTTTCCGGCGGGATACAGTTCACTAAAAAATTACCGCCTGGAGGACAAATGAATTTTCCGTCTTCCTCAGCCACAATCGTTGTTTCGGCAGGGCAACGGCGCCCGTATATAGGCGTTCCGGCTAAAGGCTCCGTATCAACGTTTTCCGCATACAGAAACCCAACTTTTGGTTTTGGTAGCGGACATAATGCCGTATTAGACGGACTTTGCATATTTGTTAGCTTTGCCGTTCCAGAAGTTACCGCATTTAGCCAAATCTGAATAGAAAATGGAATCTCACTGACATTGGTAACAGTAAAGACATTGACAAAAAGTAAAACACCGGAATTCTTTGGGTTAAAAAGTCCTGCCCAAGCATACTTACCATTGCCGAATTCTTCACGGCTGCCACCGACGAAATACTTTCCCTGAATGGATTTGTATAATGACATTGCACATGCTGGCTCACAAGATGAAAAGTTAAACATGAATTTTCTCCTTTTTGTTACATAGTTAGCCATACCACATAATATTAACCATTTTGAAAATTGGTTCACCTGAATCGAAGACTTCTCAGCCATACTGCCTTACGATAAGTTATTAGCAAACTCGAAAAACTGACTTACTGACTTTATGTACAAGCTTCCCAGTTCGTTTATAATAATATTCTCCAACTAAAAGAATCACCACCAACCGCCTTCTTTCCGGACAGCTGATGGTGATTCTTTGTTGTTTATACGTCTAATCATGCAATTACAATTATGTTAAATTTTTACAAATTTTCGTGCAAAGTATTCCATTTTATAGAATTTAAGGATATTATTAATGTAATAATAGAATTCAGATTATAGTAATAATCGGAAGTTCGGTCAACGGTAAGTTAAAGTTAGAAGCTTAATTTGTAAAATTGTGAAATTGGAAAGATGGAGATGTTTACTATGATCGATATACCGGAAGCTTTGTTACATAGAATATTTAACAAAAAATGTATTTTGTTTCTTGGCGCCGGTGCCACCTTAGAATCCGGGGGATTATTAGGGGCAGATTTAGCAAAATATTTGTATAATCAGTTAGGCAATACTGGTGTAAAATTTAATTCTGATTTGCCGCGTTTCACTTACAATCTTGTAAAGAAAGGATTCAGAAAAGAAATAGAACAATCCATACGGGACAGATTAAAGGACCTTACTCCAAACAAAAAGTTCGAAAAAATTTCACTAATTCCTTGGAAAGCTATCTATACCACTAATTATGATGATTTAGTAGAAAAATCATATAAAAACCAGAGATATTACGAATATACTTTGGAAGACCCATTGCATCCTAAAGCATTTGTTAATGATTCAAATATTCCACTATACAAAATAAACGGAGATATTAATACCCCCTATTCAGAAGATAATCCATTGAAAATCACACTAGAAGATTTAAAGTTTTCCAAGAAAAGCAGTAAAAAATATATAAACAGACTTATGGAAGACTTTAACGATACATTTATTTTTATTGGTTATAGCTTTTCAGATAAAGTCATAACAGACATTCTTGAAACTTTTTCTGATAATGCTCGTTGGGAATCAATAAAGGAAAAATATATTATTCTTCCTGAAATTTCAGAAGATTTAAAAACAGATTTAGAGATTTATAAAATAAGATATATTAAAGGGACTGCAGATAATTTTTTTGAAGAGATGTATACAATAGCAGAAAGTAATTATAGAATTAAACTTCAACAGCTTAAAATTCTCTTTTCTCCAGAATCACCGTTATATACTTTCGATCCACGGACAATGAATTATATAACTGAATGTTTTGAATTCTATAATCCAACTACGAACTACCCTGTAGATCCGCGCTCATTTTATAGAGGAGGTAGTCCTAATTGGGGCATCATCAAAAACAATTTCGATGTATATCGAGAGCTCGATGTAACAGAACTTGGTGGTAAAGATGTAAAAAAGCTAAATACTGAATCCTTGGTAGATTTTATAATCGAATTGAGTGCCGAACATCAGATGAAAAAATTATTATTAAGAGGGCCAGCAGTATCTGGAAAATCTACATTAATCTATAGGTTAGCATATGAGTTAACGCAAAACGGTATCTTATCATTCCTGTTTAAAACTCAATCACAATATCGAAGTGGACTGTTGTTTGATATATACGGAAAGGTTAAATCTACCATTGTAATTATTTTTGATAATGTAATAGTCGATTATGATCAACTTTTTAAAATGATTTCTGATGCTCAGAATAATCAAATTCCTGCGATATTTATTGCTACATCGAGGTATTCTGATTGGGATAATGTTTTCAGTAATTATAATAAAACAAGGTTAGAACCTATCAACTATTATATAGATGTCAAGGATACCCTTGACATCCTTGAAGCACAAAAACTTGTTAAAAAAATGATCGCAAGCAATATATTAAACGTTTCTACAAAATTTGACGAAGAATCTGTTACTAGAAAAATATCTAACAGTCAGAATATCATTGATATATTACTAGAGGTTATTGATCGATCGGAAAGTGTCACTGATTCAATCTGCTTTGAATATGACAATTTGTCTAATGAAGCAAAATTGGCTTATGGAATTGTTTCGTTAAGTTTCAAGTATGGATTAAAATTACAATGGGGCTTATTAAAAAGGTCTATTGAAAAGCACTATTCTTTTACTTGGGAAGATTTCGTTGATAAAATATTAAATGGAGATGCAAAAGGTAATTTATTTCAAGAAGAAATACAAGGCGAGTATTTCATAAGTGGCAGACATAGATATATTTCAGAGCTAATTTTGCAAATTCACTATAAAGGAAATTATAGTGAAGAAATCGCTGATATCAAAAGTATCATACAAGCTTCATCTGGAAATGATTCTGAAGAACATTTTGTTGGGACACTTATAAATGCAATTTTGCAAAATGATAATAATTATACAACTAAGCAGATTGAAGAATTATTAAATTTTGCAATTGATACATTTGTTATAGAGGATAATAAGGCTTTCATCAACCACTTGAAAGGAGAATTCTTACTAACACAGCGAAAATATAATGATGCAATTGTTTGTTTCGATACAAATGTGCGAAATAACTTAAACAAAATGTATAGTCTTCATTCAATGGGCAAAGCGTATTATTACTTGGCCAAATCAGAAGATATAACATCTGGTAAATTTAGAAGCGACATCAATCACGCTAAAAACAAGTTGTTTGATGGCATTCAAAAATTCCCCAGAAATGAATACTATTATTCTATGTTATTAACTGTATTTACCTAT
This sequence comes from Ruminococcaceae bacterium UBA5450, assembly GCA_002424295.1. GTDB lineage: Bacteria > Bacillota > Clostridia > Oscillospirales > Acutalibacteraceae > Caproicibacterium. The sequence continues at coordinate 21,932 of DIQY01000006.1, forward strand.
TTAAAAGACAACAATTGCCTTAGTGAAGAGGATAAAAGAAATATAAAAACATTGGAAACATTAACAAGCGAAAATTTAAATATCAAGAATATATCTGATTTAAATAACAAAGTCAAAGATAGAATGTAATTATGGCATAAATTAGCAAATGAAAATTTGCCTCACGAGCTTCGTATGGATCAACAAGCGTTTAATTGCTTTGCAAGGTAGAGAATGTAAAGTGAGGATACAAATCATCCATACCTTCTGAGGCAAACGAATTGTTTTATTTATAATAATATTTTTTATGTGAATATATTTCACGATTTTGCTGCCTGTTTTAATGCCTTTTTAAAAACGGATGCTTGATTGCAAAGTAATATTGCTCCATAAACCGATCCCCCAGCTATCCTTTTATTAGGACGGCTGGGGGATTTTGTTGTTAATGGGTCTAAATTTCATATTTACAGAATGCAAATGACTGGAATCTTCTTTGCCTTTAAGCAGCATTGGAGGCATTTTATAATGAATAATATTTTTTCTTTTCACGCCTTATACCATAAACGTGTAAAAAAAAATCACCCCACAAAAAGGGTGATAAAAACAGCGTATTTTTAAAAAAGCGATTCATTTTTCCTGCGTATTTTCGGAACCGGAAATCTTTCTCATATGGTTTGCCATTAAATTTGCGACAATCGAACCGGAAAAATTATGCCAAACACTAAAGATTGCGCCCGGAATTGCGGCGACCGGTGAAAAGTGCGCAGTGGCAAGGGTAACAGCCAAACCAGAATTCTGCATGCCAACTTCAATCGCAACAGCGTTGCGCTTTGCTTCATCCATCCCGAGCAGTTTCGCGCCGAGAAACCCAAGACCATAACCGCACATATTATGAAGAATAACCACTAAGCAGATCAAAAGGCCGCTTGTCATGATCTTGGCTGCATTCCCGCCGACAACGGCACCGATGATCAACACGATAGCAGTTACCGAAACCAGCGGCAGCACATCGCTGAATGCCGTAACTTTATCCCCAAACAGCTTGTGAACAATCAGCCCAAGCGCAATCGGAAGCAAAACGACCTGACAGATAGAAAGAAACATTGCCCAGAAAGACACCGATACCCATGTTCCGGCAAGCCACCAAGTCAGTAACGGCGTCATCAGTGGCGCCGCGAGGGTGGAAACCATCGTCATGCTAACGGAAAGAGCCACGTCGCCCTTTGCCAAATAAGTCATAACGTTGGAAGAGGTTCCGCCCGGGCAAGTGCCAACTAGGATTACGCCGACCGCCAATTCCGTCGGCAACTGGAAAATTTTTGCCAATGCAAATGCGAGAAGCGGCATAACCGTAAATTGAAACAGGAAACCCGCGAAAACATCCTTCGGTCTGCGGAAAACCTCCTTAAAATCGGAAAGTTTCAGCGTCAGGCCCATGCCGAACATTACGATTCCCAATAGGAGCGTAACATGGGGAGCGGCCCAGGTAAAGGCAGGTGGAGAAATCAGTGCAACAACAGCGACGGCCAGCGAGAGAACCGCCATATACTTTCCGGCAAGATCACTCAGTTTTTTTAAAGCATTCATAATTTTTCCCTCCAAAACGTTTGAACACATCGAGACAACCACGCATGATCTACAGGATCTGCCATACAGACGCCAAAAAGGGCTTTTGCCTCCAAAGAGACAAAAGCCCTTAAAAACTTCTGCGGTACCACTCTTTTTGCCATCCTTTAGGACAGCCGCTCGTTAGGCATCATCTTTGAATGCCCGGCAATATAACGGTTGCCAACCGTTCGCTCCTACACAGACCAAGAGGTCCTTCAGATGAATGCTTATGGGCGATATTTTACGCGAACCCCACCATGCCTCGCACCAACCGGCAATTCTCTTTCGCGGGGGAAGCACGCTACTTTTCCCAATCATCGCATTTGTCTATTTGTGTTTTTCTTACTATAACTGACCATCTCAGATTTGTCAAGATGTTTTTCTAAAAAATCAATGAAAGCCCCGGTGTTTCATGCTTTGATATTTTTATATTGCTGACGGAGCAATTTAGGGCACTTTTTGACTTTGTACTTAGGATCTTTCCATTAAAAAGAATCACCCCCGACCATCCTTTTTACTTAGGACGGTTGGGGAATTTTTTGTTGTTAATACGTCTAATCATATTGCTTAAATTTATTCAAAGAAACCCATAATATCAAAGGTTTGTAGACAATCAAAAAGCAATATTTACCCCTAAAAATTGAATAACCTCATTATATTTTAAGGGCGTTCCCTTTGCTGTATTATTGGAAGATAGAATTATTCTTATCCTTTTCTCCTGTTCGTTTATTTATTATATATTGCTACTCGGTTCAGCATTCATCTTGTGCGGTGCCATTGATAAGGATGTCGGTGTCATTGAAAAGGTATGCAGTAAATTGCAAATATGCTATATTGTATACATGATTTTGTTCCTTGCAATGAATTACATGTTTTACCTGGACGTAGCATCTTTTGCTTGAACAAGTCCCGCCATTCATGAGAGGGTAGCATATTGGTACGCTTCTCGTACTGTAAACAAAATTTTTTATTTGGTCTAATTTATATATAAGGTTCTTTTCAAGATTCAGCACCAGATGCAATTTTGAATTGCAAACCGGCGAACACGAAAAACTATCTACTATATCATTCAGAGACTCCACTTGAGCCTCACTGTTTACACATGCTAAGCTGCTGTAAACCACTTCAGCATCTATTTTTTCACATATTCTTCCTGAAAAGATATCTAACTCGGCATTGCTCCCGCTGTCGATTTTGGTGTAAGCAACAGCTGATTCTGGAGCCATATTTATATCGGCAGTGATATCCATATCCGATTGCAAAACAAGGGATAAAAACTTTCTGTTATATCCTTCTTTTACGAACGAAATAGAATAAGTGCCAGCCGATAAATTTAAAACATAATGTTTATCAAATAGATATGAGGCTATTTTTTTACAATTATTATCGTATACTGTGACCGAGACACCGTCCAGCAATTCATTTGTTTTACAATCCCTGATGTCACCGTTTATTGGGATCGTTTTTGTTATGGTAATTGGAAGCACATCAATCCCTGTATCCTGGAATGTGACTGTTTGCATGCATTGATCCAGAACAGAACCTGTATCAAAAATGTTATGCCCTTCACTGGAGAAGAATCCTGTTACTGTAATAAGCAGTGTCTCAGAAGAATTTCCTGTTAAATTATCTATTGTCCAGGTAATCTGATTGCCCGCAAAGTTTACATTCCCTGCGCTTGGAGTGAGCTGCGGCCCGGATTCAATCGTGAAAGAGCTGTTAATATAATCAATAATTTCAACATTTAGTATATCTGTTATTGCTGTGTTTGTAACAGTAATACTGAGTGTCCAAGTCGAAATGCTGCATTTTTCAACGGATAATGGACCTGATACAATTTGCTTATTAACAGTCAATTGATTTGGTGCATACACCAATATACCATGGTCGGCAAAAATTACTGTTGTAAGATCTGTTCCGTTCACAATTCCAGAGTCCAATATATAATGGCCTGGTGCTGTGAAGTGTCCAGTAAGGGTTATTGTAATTGCTACTGTATCTCCCACATTGATGGTACCAACATTCCATGTAATGACACGTGTTCCGGAGTTGTATGAAACGCCCGCATTGGGTATAAATATGGGCGGGGCAGTGAGCACAATACTATTGTTTAGCGTATCAGTCATTACCACATTATTTACCGGAACGGTACCGCAATTATACATCGTAATCAGTAAAACCCATGAACGCATATCATCTGCACATACGGTGGTTGGCCCAGATATTATTTTTTTCGTTACGCAGAGAACCGGCGATCCCACCGGCGGGTTTATGATCATGCCACAGACAAATTCTTTGTTTATAACATCATCCTGCGTTGAAGTAAAGTAACATAAACGGTAGGTCGAGGAAACAAAGTTAAGTCCGGCAAATATGCTTGTCGGGAGCGTGAAATCCAAGAAATAATCTGCGTCGGGTATCATTGGATTTAAACATGGAAAATGCGCCCCCGCATCAACAACTCTTACATTATCTGTCGGTTGAAAAGGGCTGTTTAGAGTAATCGGTACATCATAAATTAAGGTTGAAGAGGAGTCCTTTACCTGTAGATTGTAATTATTCCCGCTGGCATTTATAAGAATTGTAAATAACACCGTGTTTGTTTGATGTCTTATAACTACACCCCAAACTAATTCCTTCAGCTTGTAGACATTGGGGCTATTGCTAAGCGGGTCTCCGTTCAGCCTCATCCTGAACGCTACTTCCGCGGGATTCGGATTTGGAGTTGGATATAGGTAATAATATGCAGCGGGATACTGCATATCACCTACGATATCAACCCAACATGGGTTTTCATTATTTGGCTCTGCGGCCTGTATATAAGTGATCCAATCATTACCATTGATAGGAAACATAATTTTCCCCCCTTGTGCTCTATATAACATTTTATTAGGAATATCAATCGGATGTTACAATTGATACGAGAGGAAAAGCGAGGTTATGTCACCTTTTAGTGCACGACCTACCCCATAATTATGCAGACTGAAAAAGTTGTTCCAATCCTTTTTGAATCTTCGATTTTGGAAAATAAATTTTTGTACCATTTCGGAAAGCCGTGCATCTTGCACTCATTAGAGTTGTCAGACTTTTCAATTTATTTTTAGTGATATCTTCCAATTAAAAAGAATCACCATCAGCCGTCCCATATAGGATAGCTGATGGTGATTTTTCTATGTAAATGTTTTTACTGTAAATATAATTCACGTTTTACCATCCATTTTAATTGTTTTTAAATTACTGGCATATTTACTGGCACTTTTCTCAAAGTAGCTCCAAAATGCTCAAAATTTCGTGTTTTAGTCCCTATAAAATGGCATAAGAAAAGCCACATCAAAAAGCCTTATATTGGCTTTCCAATGCGGTTTTTCGGCCCTTAAAATCTGGTCGAGGTGACTGGATTCGAATGACAATATAAATGTTTTTTAATTTTCCATAACACTCAAAAAACGTGATTCCTATGCGGTTTTACAGCTCTGTATGTTTTATGAAATGTTATGGCATACCATCATATTTCACAGTAATAACGACCAAATAACGACCAAAATCAAGCCCGTTTTTTATCTCCGGAAAGCACAACCTCAAGGGCTGCAGACGCTGCAGCATCTGCACTTTGAAGCTGATGCGCATAAATGTTCATTGTTGTACTTGTTTGACTATGTCCCAATCTTCCGGACACAGTACGAACATCTATTCCCTGACCAATTAAAAGAGTTGCACTTGTATGGCGAAGAGAATGAAGAGATACTGAAGGTAAATTTGCTCTCTTTAATATTCTTTTCAGATGATTAAGTGGGGTACTTGAAGACATTGGGGTTCCATCGCTATTAGTAAATAACCATGGATTATTTTTCCATTCGTTGTTCCACCTATCCCCCATCGCTAAACGATGTGAATTTTGACTGGCTCTATAAGCCCGTAAAAGAGACATTACCCCACTAGTAACGCGAATAGAACGTTTTGAGCGCACTGTCTTTGTAGTGTCTTCATACATTCCTTTTCCAACTGCATACTGTGAAGTTCGACGAACAGAAAGTACTTCCGCATCAAAATTAATATCCTGCCATTCTAATCCTAGGAGCTCTCCGCGGCGCATCCCTGTATAAAGTGCCAATGTAAAAAGCGTCTGATCTTCTATCGACTCATGTTTCAGCTGCTCTAAAAATATTACTGCCTGCTTATCATCTAAACACTGAATATCATGCGCAGGGACACGCGGAGGATCTACTCGTCTGCATGGATTATCCTTTATGATCTGCCATTTTACTGCTCTTTCCAAAATAGTGGAAATTACACAATGATATTCGCGAATGGTCTTTGCTGATAAGTGATCTCCGGAATACTCGATTGTAAATAACGTTTTAATTGGTTGATTAAGAGCTTGCGCAATTTTTTCTGCACTGCTCTTATTAACACTATGTCCTGATTCTGCCGTTTTTATTGTTGATGGAGCTAGCCCTGCACGCTGTGCAATAGTTTGTACATCCGTATGCGCCCTTGCTGCCTTGATAGCATCCGGCTTCGGAAAATATCGAATTTTGCCACACTGATTTGTAGTTTCTAATTGGTGATAAAATTTCATAATATGTTGTGGTTGTAGTCTATTAAGATGGATATGACCAATAGCTGGATAAATTCTGTCCATCGCTCTCCTATACCCCTCTATTGTCTTTTTACGGAGGCGACTTTCAGCGTATTCTTCAAACCATTTTTCCGCGAAATCTTGGAACTTGATATTTGAATCGGTGTATAGTCCGGCCTTAATATCCTCATCGAATAATACTTTTTGTCGCTCCAATTCTTTCCCTATTTGATTTTTTGTCATTCCTTCTTTTGGAGTCCATGTTTTAGATCGCATAATCTGCTTTCCATATACGTCATATCCAGCAGATGCACGGATTCGATATGAATTTCCCCTTTTTTGTACAGTTGCCATGTGTACCAATCCTCCTAAAAATGGGTATAAAAATGCCCGGCACTTGATTTTTAGCCGGACGACTGGTACAATATGGTTGCATTTGTTCCTGTCGGCTCCGGCCGATGATCTCCGCTCTCTGGTGCTGGTAACGCCGGAGGGCGGTTTTTTCATTTAATTACTTTTATTACTTCAAATTGTAATTCTGTTCTCCTAATTTTTCTCCGCCTATTCCTATAGTGGCCTTAAGGGTAACAGGAGTCGTGGTATCAGATAAAACATATGCTATTGCGTTTTCTACCGTGCCACCCTTTTTAATCTCTTGTATTTGAGATTGCAAGAATTGGTCATCGGGGAGTTCCGCTATGCTCAAAGTGTTTATTTTATTAGGATCGTTATCCTGTATTGCTTCAAACATTGGAATCCAAGCAGCCATTGGACTAATTTTTTCTTTTCCGGAAAGATTCGTCGTCTTATACCAAAAAGCAATTATCGGATTTTCACTATCTTTATTTCCTTTTTCTCCTGGTTGTATAATCTTATATTTCTCAATTTCAATCTTGACATCTTCCTCTACTAAAATATTATCTTTAAAATAATATTTTGCTTGGGATGCAGAACTAACCGGCGCAGAGCTGCTACTTACAGCGACCGATGAAGAAGCCTTGCTGGAAGATGCTGTTCCTTCTCCACAAGCAGTCATTGCCAAACACATAACTGTTGCCATCAAAAAGCAAATTATCTTTTTCATAAAATCTCTCCATTTCATCACTAACAGATTCTAAATAACCCGTTTTATTTCACACTAAATGACAGCCCGCAATTTTCTATATAATAATGAATAGCCCATTTAATTGCGGACTCTGGCAGTCCAAAATACTCGGCAAGCTGCCATGGTTCTGCATATCCATCTTGAATGGCTGCTTGTATTTTTTCGAACGGAAGAAAGCGCTTTACTTCCCAGCTATTGGCCTTATATTCATGTTTTTGAACCAAGTCCAGTGAACTGCTTACTCTATTTGTGCATCCAGTAACACAATGCCCTGTCTCGTGTGCTATTGCCCTCTTTGTTTCTGCAATGACGAAAATTGAGTAATATCAATAAATATTCCATACTGCTTATTCAGTTCAATCGTAGCGCTCTTAACTTCCCCAGCATCAATATTGATATAGGGAGATTCCGTGCCCTTGTATTTCTTTATATAAATCTGAAAACTCGACCATGATGTCAATCCTTAGATTTTTCTTTATCTTGCTGTTGCTTAAAGAATTTTGCCATTTCCAACAACTTGTCTTTATTTTCTTCTGTTAATTCCTTAGATTCATCTAAGAGGGCATAACTAAAATCATCAAAAGTGATATCTTCAGGCTTCTTCTCGTTCAGAGAGGAAGCTTTTTCTTTTTTATTTTCTAATTTTGGCTTGTTCTTGTATTCATTTTCTAAACCCAATAATTGAGACTTCAAAATTTCTATATTTGCTCGACAAAAAACGCTTTTTTTCACGAATGGTTGAAAAGCGTAGTTCCAAACTTCTATAGTCGCGTCACAAAAATTATCTTCACTCAACTTATGACAATCCACAACGAGAATATACCCATTTGGAAGTTCTTTACAAACGCAAGTGATGTTGGTAATGACTCGCAACTGATAATCTGATCCAAGTAGTTCTCTCAGACGTAATAACGCGGATGTGGGATCATATCTAAAAGCTTCTTGCCCAAGCAAATAATCGACTGATACGCCAAAATAAGCTGATATTTTTGAAAGCGTTTCAGTGGACAGTTGTTGCTTCCTCCCCATTTTTAAATCCGTTAATGAGCCTCTACTCGCCCCAGATTCTTTGCACATTGTGGATATATTGATCCCTTTTATTTTGCAAAGTGTCTCGATCGTTTCATATAAACTATACATAATTTCAGCTCCAATACTATTTAATACGCTGAAATTACGCTTTCGCTTAAAATAGACTTGAATTTTACGCCATAGCGTATTATACTACCAATATACCGTGAAAGCGTAATCTAAGTAGGCTACAACTACAATATATTACACTTGTGCGTAAATGTCAATAGATTGGAGATGAAATTATGGGAAAAAAGAAACCACTTTGCGAGCTTGGGCAGAAAATCGAAATTGCGCTTATAAAATTAAATCGACCTAACACTTGGCTTATTGCACAGGTGGCTGAAGATACCGGGCTGTATTTCGACAGAAGCTATCTTCACAAAGTAAAAACGGGACAAATTGCAACGCCCAGCGTCATTGAAAGTATTTGCAAAATTTTAAAAATTAAAGACGAGAAAGAAGGTACATAATGAACAGTCAATTATCAGTAAAGACCATTCCCTTTATGGGTGACAAACTCATGGCCGCTAAAGACGAAAAGTCCGGAAAAATCTATGCGGGTATCAAATGGATTTGTGACGGTCTTGGCTTATCCGAAGGGCAGTCAAAATCAGAGCGGCTTCGCATCCAAAATGATATTGTCCTCAAACAAGGGGGACGAAATATCATCCTCCCTACAAAAGGCGGAATTCAGTCCGTTCAATGTATTGATAACGAGTTCGTTCCACTCTGGCTGGCAAAAATTAGTATCACTCCGGCAATGAAGAAAGAGCACCCGGAGGTCGCGGACAAGCTCGTACAGTATCAGCTGAAAGCGCAGAAAGTTCTCGCCGATGCATTTCTACATCATAAGGCACCTTCTGCAAAATCGAAATATCGTGCATTGCCACCTGTAAACCATTCTGTTGAAATTCTGCAAAAAGCATGGCTTGCTGCCGGCGTAGATCAAAAGCGTGCAGCAACAGCCGTATCCGGAATTTATAAACAAGTTTATGGTGATCTCGGAATTGATATTCCCGGCGCTCCAGTCGAATGCGACAAGACCTACGACAAAGAGCAGATTGCGAAAGCACTTGGCGTGTACTCGAAATCAGGGAAACCGCATTCACAAGCTATCGCCGCAATTATCCGTACAATGGATATTCCGGCAGATCTGATTGAACATTCCCCATTTGCGGCAAACGGTCACTCCGACGACTACGATCGGTTTAAAGCGCCCGTGTTAGATATGGTACGCGACTGGCTTGCCTCTCAAAATGTAAATGACCCTATTGTGCTGGACAAGACCTATCACGTTGTTTATAGGTAGGTGATTCAAGATGCCAAGATTAAGAGCATCGGCAACTGAACTTGAAAATCGAAAAATAATCGCAGAGATTAAGTATGGCTGCGAAATGTCCGGAATAAATCCTGTGGACTTAGCAGTGGTTGCACATATGAACCGGTCCACCCTCTATCGGAGGCTAAAGGACCCGACGCAATTTAGATTGTGTGAACTGCGTGCCATTAGTCAGCGATTACACATTCCTATGCAAAAGTTAATTTTAGGAAGTGATCAGTCCGCATGACTGGAAAGGAGGCGAGAAAATGAAAGTGAGTGAAAAAGGCTGCAATCAGATCGTCATTACTTCCGATAATGGTGAAGTGATCGCAGTAATTTCCGACAGAGAAATAATCGAGCATAGCGGCTATAAAGTCACGCTATCCTAAATTATCGTTTCACCTCTGCCCCTACCTCGAGAGGACAAGTTCAAAGAAAGGAGGTATTTAAAATGCGTATGAGAACACTACCAGAAACTGCAAGAATTTTAAAAAAGGAGGATCCGAATACAGCCATCACGTTAACTGCACTTCGTCGATTGGTTAAAGAAAAAAGGATTCCCGTTGCTTGGATGACCAAAAAGAAACCACTTGTAGATGTTGATCGACTAGATGAATTCATTTATTCTGCCTGTCCGAATGTAACAACTTCAACTTCAGCAGGAATTCATCGAATTTCTGAATAATGTAAGGAGAAATCAGCATGAATCTATTTGAGTACATAGGCTTGATTGCTATCGTATCGATTGCGATCCGTGCCGTCAAAGCAATCTCAATTGAGCGTTACCGTCAGAAAGCTATGCGCAACTGGGCGCATGAGAAGCGGTGCATCGACCGCAGAAAATCACAAAATCGTGAAAGGATGAGGCACAGCTATGAATGAACATAAAAATACCGCCCCGGCTGTTGGAGCAGCACAGGGCGGAAAGGAAACCACTAATAATTTAAAAGTACCGCAGAATGAAGGATTTGTCAAGCGAAATATCGTCGCTTACAAAGGGATCGGTCCAGAAAGAGGAACGACTGTGTCCGCAGACGATGCCCTTCCCTATGCCATGCTTCGCTGCGGAATAGCATTTGACTGCTCTGAAACCACAGGTGACTGCCAGCAGGAATTTGTCAAAACGCTAGTCGATTGGTTTTATTCCGGAAACTGGCTGCCCATCACAATAGAAAGGGAGTATCTGCTTTGAAGTTAACGCATAAGCAATGGTTGTCTGAGCGTCGTAAATCAATCGGTGGTTCCGATGCCGCCGCCATTGTTGGTTTAAACCATTATGTGACTCCATATATGCTTTGGGCGGATAAGACCGGTAAACTTCCGGACAAACCGGACAACGAAGCCATGCGACAAGGTCGAGACTTGGAGCAGTATGTTGCAAGCCGTTTCATGGGAGAAACCGGAAAAAGAGTGCGGCGCCGGACTGATTTCTTCCGGAATAAATCATTTCCGTTCGCTCATGCGAACATTGACCGTGCAGTCGTCGGGGAACGTGCCGGACTCGAATGCAAGACTACCAGTGTTATGAACCTTAAAAAGTTCAAAAACGGCGAATTCCCGGAAAACTATTACGTCCAGTGCGTTCATTATCTGGCCGTGACCGGATGGGACCGCTGGTATTTAGCATGCGTGATTTTGGGACAGGGATTCAAATGGTTCACGATCGAACGTGATCAAGCCGAAATCGATGCACTGATGAAAGCGGAATTCAACTTCTGGAATACATATGTTGTCCCAAATATACCGCCTCCGGTAGATGGGCTCCCCCCTACCAGTGAGACACTCGAAACCATCTTTCAAAACAGTAATCCGGCAAAAGAGCCGGCAGATCTGCAGACCTGTCACGATCTCATTCGGCAATACTGCAGCACCAAAGATCTCATTAAGTCCTATCAGCAAGAACTGAGCCAATATAAGCAGGAGCTGCAGAGTGAGCTTGGAGAGCGTGAGTCAGGAATATGCAGCAATTATACCGTCAGCTGGAAGCAACAAACCAGGAGCAGTTTTAATCTCAAACAATTTGCTTCCGATCATCCGGAAATAGACCTCCATTCCTATCTCAAAGAATCAACATTCAGAAAATTTGATATAAAGGAGAATTCAAAATGACCTCCATCCAAAAAGCTACTGAAAGCACAGCCACTGCGAAAGTCGAAAAGCACACTATTCAAACCTACATTCAAAAAATGCAGGGAGAAATCAAGAAAGCCCTTCCTTCCGTTTTGACGCCGGAACGTTTTACCAGAATTATTTTATCGGCTCTTTCTACCAATCCGCAGTTGGGAGCAACAACACCGCAGTCTTTCCTCGGCGCAATGATGACTGCCGCACAGCTCGGCGTTGAACCGAATACCCCTTTAGGGCAAGCCTATCTGATTCCATATAAAAATCATGGGACTCTGGAATGCCAGTTTCAACTCGGCTATAAAGGGTTGATTGACCTTGCCTACAGATCCGGCCAAATCAGCGTTATCCAAGCGCACACCGTTTACGAACATGATGAATTCGACTATGAATTGGGGCTTGAACCAAAACTTCATCATGTACCGTGCAAAGACGCCGACAAAGGAAACGCTGTTTATTTCTATGGCATGTTTAAGACAAAAGACGGCGGATATGGATTTGAAGTAATGAGCGTCGATGACGTACGCGCCTTTGCTAAACGATACAGCAAAGCATACAGCAGCAGCTATTCCCCCTGGTCAACCAACTTTGAAGAAATGGCAAAGAAAACTGTTTTGAAGCGTGCCCTCAAATATGCTCCATTAAAGACTGAATTTGTCCGTGGAATATCAGCAGATGAAACTATCAAGACTGAGATTTCGGATGACATGTTCAGCGTTCCTACTGAATACATCGAAGCAGAAAGCGTTGAAGTCGACGAAGAAACCGGAGAGGTCAAAGAACCATAACCGTTTTCGCAGAAGGCAAGACACAGAGCCGGGTGGGTGGATGTGGTACAGGCTCTTATTCGGGAGGTGATCTTATGGCTCGTCCTGCTAAGGACGGGATTGATTATTTTCCTCTTGATGTTGATTTTCTCCAAGATGATAAAATCCGGCTGATCAAGGCCGAATTCGGATCAAAAGGGATCCTGATTGTGATCTCTCTATTGTGCGATATTTATCGCACGACTGGATATTACAAAGTGTGGGACAAAGATTCCTGCCTCCTCATGGCTGACGCTGTCGGTTGTGGGATCGTCCCCGAGAACATAACGCAGGTGGTGCAAGGGTGTCTGCGACGTTCCATTTTCAATAATGGGGTTTTTCAGATGTTCGGCATTTTGACATCGGCGGGTATCCAGCGCAGGTACATACGTGCAGTATCTACCCGTGAAGAAATACAGATCATAAAAGAATACTGGTTACTGGACTCATCTGATAAAAAAGACGTTCCAACCAGCATTCTTAATAAGGTTACCTTTAAAACTGTAAATTCAGAGAAAACCACCGTTAATTTAGAAAATAATGCAGTTAATTTGCAAATTAATCCCCAAAGTAAAGGAAAGGAGAGTAAAGGAGAGAAGAGTATAGAACAGACAGGTTCAACCGCAAAAGCGGTTTCACCCGCCTCCCCTCCTTTTATCTCTCTTATTCTTCGTGATAATTCCGAATATCAGGTTACCGAAAGTCAGATCAAGGAATGGAAAGCATTATATCCTGCAGTCGATATCAAACAGGAATTTCGGAAAATGAAAGGCTGGTGTGACACCAACCCAAGCCGCAGAAAAGCGAAAAGCGGGATCAAAAAATTTATTAATTCATGGCTTTCCAGATCACAGGGTCAGAAGGAAATTCCGCAGCCCCAAAACAGAATAACAAATGATTGGGACGAATATCTTAAAAACAGTATGAAGGAAATGACCCATGATTTATAATAACGATCCGGCAGAAACTGGGCTGCTGTTGGAACACAATCCATATGGGTTTCGGGTCAATATTAACCACCCGGTCGTTCTGCCGCTATATAAGCGTTACAAACGCTGGAAGGGAATTGCAGACTGGTGTCCCCTATCTGACAGTGAACGGCTGGATTTTGAAAAATACATACTGCCAAAATTGGAGGTTATGAAAAATGAGTCTTGATTACCACACACTCCCTGTTGAAAGACTTCAGCACCGCATTGATAGTCTCAAAGAA
>DIQY01000103.1:0-8121 GCA_002424295.1 Ruminococcaceae bacterium UBA5450
ATTGGCTCAATCTTTTCCCAGTCTTTTCTGCGGGCTGATAAAAAATCAACGGCATCATCCTGCGGCATACCATTCTTGGAATAAGTTTTGGCCGCTTCTTTTAGAGGAAAGGAAAGGTCATCAACCTCAATAAAATGAATGGGGGAAGTGTTATAACGGTAAGAAATTTTTTTATTAACAGGTTTAACCGCAAAATCCGAGGCCAAAAGAGGAGACGCTTCTTCCCGTACAGGCTCTGGCCGCGTGACGGGTTCTTCTACTTTTGGTGCAGAAGACTCTTTATGCGGCAGCGAAGGAGTAATCGTGGGCTCTTTTACCGGAGTTGGTTTTTGGTTAGCAGCATCGGAAGTTGTTAAAGGCATTGTTGGTTTATGAAAAACCGGCTTTTCCGCGGCGGCTAAATTGGTGCTTGCAGCTTTTTCTTCGATGGGCTTATACTGCATTTTGGAGCCGCGTTTAGCAGCGGCTTCTTGAATCTCTTTTAAGCTGATTGCGGTGGTAATGGAAAAAATATCTTCCTGCTCAGGGTCCTGTACGACTTTTTCAACTCGCTTGCGGCGCTCCTGATGAAGTTTGCGAAATCTTTCTTCGAGCTCGGGATCGCGTTCTTTTTTGCGTTCGGGATCGAACAAATAAGAAAAAGTCCCTGTAGCGCCTTTCGGGTTTTCTTCCGGACGGATCGGTTTAAAAGACATGGTCTCTTCATATTCCCGCTGATATTCTTCACGAGATTTTAATTTTAGGCCATAATAAATATCATTTTCACCGGACGTGATTTCATCCTTAGAAATTTTTTTCTTTTTCTTTTTCTGGCTTTGTGTCTCATTTTGCTTTTCCACAGGCGCTTTTGAAGGCGTTGGGGTTAATTCTTGAGAGGATGGGTTTTCGCTTTCCTTTGTATAAGGATTGCGGGAAATGTTTTCTAAAGGTGCTTTATGAATCGGGCTTTCTGCTTTTGGAGCAGGAATGGCCGATTTTTGGGCGGCTTCTTTTTTAGCCGCGGTTTCTGCTAAAATTTCATCCAGGGAATAACCTGGGTTTTGTTTCTTTTCGTCCATCGTATCCCCTACTTTCTACTTGGATTTAAGGCCGGATCGCTGCCGCGCAATTTCATAACAGATAATTCCACAGGCAACAGATGCGTTTAGGGAGTTGATTTTTCCTTTCATGGGAAGAGAGACAATAAAGTCACACTTTTCCCGTACCAGTCTTCCAATACCGGACCCTTCACTTCCGATGACAACTGCGCATGGGCCACGGTAATCGAGGGTACACCAGGATTCGCCGTCCATATCAGCTCCATAGAGCCAGCAACCACGACTTTTTAGTTCTTCCAGAGTGGCAGAAAGATTGTTGACGCGTACAACCGGCACATATTCGATTGCACCGGCACTCGATTTTCCTACTGCATAAGAGAGACCAACGCTTCTGCGTTTTGGAATAATAACACCGTGGGCTCCTGCACATTCGGCTACCCGCAAAATTGCCCCCAGGTTATGAGGGTCTTCCAGCTCGTCCGCCACAATCAAAAATGGCGGTTCATTACGGGATTTGGCCAGCGCAAAAACATCGTCGAGTGTAGCGTATGCTTTAGCGGCAGCAACTGCCACAACGCCCTGATGCGCACATCCCCCACAAAGGAAGGAAAGCTTTTTAGGGTCTGCTTCCTTAATGACGGTGCCACGCTTTTTTGCTTCGGCAATTAATGCACCAAGACTGCCGCTGTGTTCTCCGCGGACAACAAACAGCGTATCAATTTCGCGGCCGCTGTTGAGCGCTTCTTTTACTGCGTTGCGTCCGGCAATTATTCCTTCTTTTTTGGAATCATCTTTGTTGTTGATTTCTAGTTTTGCATCCGTTTTCATGGGCGCTCCTTTACCTTATCTAATAATGTCTAATAGTTTCTTCATTATAACACAAGTTGACAAGCCTTGCACTTTTTTTCTATAAAATTCTCGCTTTCAACCTCTTTCCCCCTCTTTCTTCAAAAAGAACAAAGAATCTATGAATTATACAGATTGTATTTGCAGGGGTTTACATAATTTTTAAGGAAAAGCAGGGTGAAACCGGTGGAAAACCCTGTTGAAAGTGTTGATAAGTGGCTCAGATAGGGGAAAAAATTAAAAATTCATTTTGTGGAGATAATTTTTTATGTTAACAACGGTTTTGACAAGGGGAATCAACTGTCTGTATTTTAGTATACAAGGAGTAATTTTCTGCAGATTTTTGCCGCAAAGGGCATTCAACTTCCCGTATTTTTATGGTATGATTTTCTAAGAATCATACCGAAAGGAGAAAAGCTGATGACAGCTTCTGATCTCGATTTACGGCAGACATTATTTTGTGGGCAATGCTTCCGCTGGGAGGAAAATCCAAACGGCATTTTTTCTGGAATCGCATTTGGAAAAAGGTGTGTTGTAAGGCAGGAAGAGAAGAATTTTCTCGCAGAGAATCCAATCTGGCGAACTTATTTTGACTTGGATGCAGATTATGGCCTTTTACAAAAAAAGCTCAGCTGCATAAGCCCGGTTTTAAAGGAAGTCGTTCAATATGCACCCGGCATCCGAATTTTGCGGCAGGATTTTTGGGAGGCACTTGCTTCTTTTATCATTTCTCAAAACAACAATATTCCCAGAATTCGCGGGATTATCGCCCGGCTGTGCGAAAATTTCGGAGAAAAATTTGACGATGGGTATGCGTTTCCCCAACCACAAAAACTTTTAGGCCTTTTACCGGAGGACCTTTCATGCCTTCGATGCGGATTCCGTGCGCGCTATCTTCTGGATGCTGCACAAAAAGTCTGTGCCGGAGAGATTGATCCTGTTTCTCTTCAAAAAATGCCGCTGGAAAAGGCAAGGGCTCAGCTGATGACGATTTGCGGCGTTGGGCCAAAGGTGGCAGACTGCGTTTTGCTTTACGGATTGCACCGTATGGAAGCTTTTCCGATGGATGTCTGGATGAAACGTGCCATGAAGACCCTTTTTCCTGGAATGAGACCGGAAGATTTTGGGGAAGGCGCGGGGCTTGCCCAGCAGTATATTTTTTATTATTCCCGGCAGCATCCGGAACTGTTTTTGGAGAAAAAATCTTTGGAGTTATCAGATCCCCAAAAATTTTCTTCCGGAAGAAAACTTTAAAAATACGTTCTTTTTGTTTCTTTTTTTATTTAGATGCGTTATAATCAAATACAGAAATTTTAAAACGAAGGATTGGAGAGTGATATCCATGCCATTAGTTAACACAACGGAAATGTTTAAAAAAGCCTATAATGGCGGTTATGCAATCGGCGCGTTTAACGTCAACAATATGGAGATCATCCAGGGAATTACCGAAGCAGCAGGAGAATTGAAATCCCCTGTGATTCTACAGGTTTCCAAAGGAGCTCGTGCTTATGCGAACCCTACTTATTTGGTCAAATTGGTAGAGGCGGCTGTCATTGAGCATCCGGAAATCCCGATTGCTCTGCATCTGGATCACGGTCCCTCTTTCGAAATGTGCAAAGCCTGCGTCGATGACGGATTTACCTCCGTCATGTATGACGGTTCTTCCAAGCCCTATGAAGAGAACGTCGAAGAAGCTATCCGCGTGGTTGAATATGCGCATAAATATAATGTAACGGTCGAAGCAGAACTTGGTACTTTGGGCGGCGTTGAAGACGAAGTTTCGGTGGAAGCGGATAAGGCAATGTATACCGACCCCGACCAGGTACAGGACTTTGTTACCCGTACCGGAGTGGACAGCCTTGCAATTGCCATTGGAACCAGCCATGGCGCTTATAAGTTTAAACCCGGCCAGGATCCAAAGCTGCGTCTTGATATTCTGAAAGAAGTCAGCGATCGGCTGCCGGGATTCCCAATCGTTTTGCACGGAGCTTCCAGCGTTCCGCAGAAATTCGTCGAATTGATCAATCAATATGGCGGAAATATGCCCGGCGCAATCGGAATTCCGGAAAGCGAACTTAGAAAAGCCGCTGCAATGGCAGTTTGCAAGATCAATGTGGATTCTGACATCCGCCTTGCAATGACTGCTTGCATTCGGCAGTATTTTGCAGAGCATCCCGATCACTTTGATCCCCGTCAATACCTTGCGCCTGCTCGTGAAGCGGTTAAGAATATGGTGGCTCATAAGATCACTGATGTAATGGGCTGCGCAGGCAAAGCTTAAAGATTCGTTTTTTAATTCAATATTTTTAAATCGTCTGCATCTTTTTTAAAATGCAGACGGTTTTTTTGTAAAATTTTGAAATGATTTTGTAACTGTCTTTTGTTTTCAACATGAGGTATAATGAATTTCAGTTAACATAAACCAAGAGAGAGGCTGTTTTTATGATTCGAGGGAAAAGAGTAGTTGTTTTGCTTTGCTGTGTATTTTTGCTGCTATTGGGCGGATGCGGAGCGAAAGAAGTAAAATTGGATGTTGCGGCAACGGCGGATAAGTTAGCTTCTGAAGTGGCGTTTAAAGATCAGCTTTCGCCCCTAAATGATAAAGCAGCCTTTAAACTCTTTGGGTTGGATGATTCCACGGTCGTGGGCCAGAAAGTTTATGCGGGGACCGGCGCGACCGCAGAGGAAATCGGTGTTTGGGAATGCAAGGATGAGAATGCCGCCAAAACGGTGCAGAGCGCCGCAGAACAACGGGTAAAAGATCAGACCCAAGCATTTGCAAACTATGTGCCCGGTGAGCTGACAAAGCTGAAATCACCATTTATCAAAACTTATGGGAAATATGTTGTTTATGTTTGCTGCGATGATACGACTCAGGTGCAGAAAGTAATAGACAGTTTCACAAAATAAAAATGATATAAATCAAAAGGCCGCTTTTGCTGCAATAAAAACTGCAGCGGGAGCGGCCCTTTTTTAAGATTTACTTTGTTTCGATTTCAAAAAAGCCTCTGCGAATTTTTCGCAGAGGCTTTTTAATAAGTAATAATAAATGATCAGCGATTAGACTTTGAGTGCTTCATAAGCGGCAACCGCACAAGCAACAGTCGCACCAACCATTGGATTGTTGCCCATACCGATTAATCCCATCATTTCCACGTGAGCAGGGACGCTGGACGAGCCTGCAAATTGAGCATCACCGTGCATACGGCCCATGGAATCGGTTAAGCCATAGGAAGCAGGACCTGCGCCGACGTTATCCGGATGAAGCGTTCTGCCGGTGCCGCCGCCGGAAGCAACTGAGAAATAGTGCTTGCCGTTTTCAATCGCCCATTTTTTATAGGTGCCGGCAACCAGATGCTGAAAACGAACCGGGTTAGTGGAGTTTCCGGTGATGGAAACATCAACGCCCTCGTGCTTCATGATCGCTACGCCTTCCAAAACGTCATTGGCGCCATAGCATTTGACTGCAGCGCGGTCACCATCGGAATAAGCATGGGTATCGACGACTTTGAGCTCGTCATTATAAGGATCGTACTCGGTCTTTACATAGGTAAAGCCGTTGATCCGGGAGATGATGAAAGCAGCGTCTTTTCCAAGACCATTCAAAATAATGCGCAAAGGCTCTTTGCGGGCACGGTTTGCAGTGCGGGCAATGCCGATAGCGCCTTCGGCTGCAGCAAAGCTCTCGTGTCCTGCAAGAAATGCAAAGCACTGGGTCTCATCACGCAAAAGACGGGCGCCAAGGTTGCCGTGTCCCAATCCGACTTTCCGGTTTTCGGCAACGGAACCCGGAATGCAGAAGGCCTGCAGACCAACGCCGATTTTTTCAGCGGCATCGGAAGCAGAAACTGCACCTTCTTTTAAGGCAATCGCGGTGCCAAGAGTATATGCCCACGAAGCGTTTTCAAATGCGATAGGCTGAATGCCCTTTACAATTTTATCAACATCGATTCCTTTGGAAAGGCAAAGATCTCTGGCTGCTTCGAGACTTTCAATCCCGTATTTTTTCATGCAGACCTTGATCTTTTCCATTCTTCTTTCTTTTCCTTCAAATGTTACATCATTGGCCATTTTGCTGTGTCCTCCTTTATCTCTCAGATTATTCTTCGCGGGGATCAATGTATCTGGCCGCGCCGTCAAACCGTCCATATTGTCCGATATTATCTTTGTATGCCTGATCCGGCGATTTTCCGTGGCGGATATCTTCCAGCATTTTTCCAACTTTGACGAACTGGTAGCCGATGACTTCATCATTTTCGTCCAGAGCCATCTTCAGCACATAGCCTTCGGTCATCTCCATATAGCGCACGCCTTTTGCATTCGTGCTGAACATCGTGCCGACCTGGCTGCGCAGACCTTTGCCCAGATCTTCCAGGCTTGCTCCGATGGGAAGTCCTCCCTCGGAAAACGCGGTCTGGCTGCGTCCATAAACAATTTGCTTGAAAAGTTCCCGCATGGCAACGTTGATTGCATCGCATACGAGATCGGTATTTAGGCATTCCAAAATTGTTTTTCCCGGGAGAATCTCTGCCGCCATAGCAGCAGAATGGGTCATTCCGGAACAGCCGATGGTTTCCACCAATGCTTCTTGTACAATGCCATCCTTAATATTAAGAGTCAGTTTACAGGTGCCCTGCTGCGGTGCGCACCAGCCCACACCATGAGTCAATCCGGAAATATCTTTGATGTCATAAGCCTTTACCCATTTTCCCTCTTCTGGAATCGGAGCGGGGCCGTGCTTTGGTCCTTTTGCTACGGTACACATTCTTTCCACTTCTGCGGAATAGTTCATCTTCGTTCTCCTTTCAGCATCCGGCGCCCACTTTTTTGGAGCGCCTCCCGCATGTCATTTCTATATGCTCATTATAGGTGATTCAAAAACGTTGTGCAAGCTCAAAAAAATAAAAAGATAAAAATTTAACAATCTTTTTATGACGAATAGAACTAACGGAATTCTAAAAATATCAATGAAAAGAAAGAAGGAAAAGCCTTTTTGCAAAAATCGGTGAGGAGCAGGGGCCTTTGGAAGAATTATCGGAGACGAAAATCAGAAATGAAGGGGATTAAAGTGCTTTCTTCGTACTTTTTTTCAACTTTGGGCCATTAAGATGGAGATACAGCCTTTGAAGCGGACAGGCTTAAAAACGGAGGATTGAAATTATGACAATGAAGCGCTGGAAAAAGATATGGAATATTTCAGGTGGATTATTGTTGGCGCTGGCAGTGGCGATCTTTGTAGTTCCGAGATTTTTTGGATATGTTCCGCTGGGAATGTGCGGTGCAGGGGTTCGATGTGAATATCCTCAGGGAAGCCTTTTATACATACAAAAAGTACAGCCTGAAAAATTGCGGGTAGGAGAGCCGATTGCCTATTATAGAGGCAATTTAAAAAGGCAGCCCGTTGTGCGCAGAATTACTCGAATCGATTATTCTAACGGTCAGTTTATGGCAAATCAGGACGACTCCGATTTTGCCGCAGATATTGTACCATTTTCAGATCTGTATGGAGCCCCAGTTTCCTTTTATCTGCCCGGCTTAGGAACGGCATTTACAGAACTGCAAACATTGCCGGGAATGGTGGTCTTGTTTTTTTTGGTCGGAACTTATCTGGTGCTCAATTATTATTTTGGTGCTTTGGCGAAAGGAGAATGGCCGCCGCCGACAGAATTTCGCTGAATCTTAACTTTACAGGCAAAATTTATGAAATGTTACAAAAATTTAAAAAAGCCTTCTTTCCACCGGAAGGCAAATATGATATAATCACTTTCGTATACTGAAATGTAGGGAACTTTTAATAGAAACGAACCGGGAGTGGAAATTTCTCCTTGGTATGAGGTGGAAAACATTATGGCAAATATCCTGAAAGCACTTTTTGGAAATTACAGCAAGCGAGAACTCAAACGGGTACAACCGATCTGTGATGCTGTGATGAAACTGGAAGAAAAATATGCAGCCCTTTCAACGCAGGATCTGCAGGCGCAGACAGGCATTTTAAAGCAGAGGCTTAGAAACGGCGAGACACTGGATCAGATCCTTCCCGATGCTTTTGCAGTTTGCCGAGAGGCCAGCTGGCGGGTACTGGGAATGAAACATTTTCCAGTACAGATTGTCGGTGGCATTATCCTGCACCAAGGACGCATCGCCGAGATGAAGACCGGTGAAGGTAAAACATTAGTGGCAACACTGCCTGCCTATTTGAACGCACTTTCCGGAGAAGGGGTCCATATTGTTACGGTCA
>DIQY01000103.1:8449-8611 GCA_002424295.1 Ruminococcaceae bacterium UBA5450
TTTGGATTTGATTATCTGCGGGACAACATGGTCCTTTATAAAGAAAATAAAGTGCAGCGCGGCCACCATTATGCAATCGTCGATGAGGTGGACTCTATTCTGATTGATGAGGCCAGAACACCTCTGATTATTTCTGGGCAGGGAGATGAATCCACCCAGCTT
>DIQY01000104.1:0-6004 GCA_002424295.1 Ruminococcaceae bacterium UBA5450
ATCAGCTGCGCTGCATTGAAGAAATCAAAGAGGATATGGAACGCCCTATGCAGCGCAGCTGATCCTGCGTCTCATATCCTCTTTGATTTCTTCAATGCAGCGCAGCTGATCCTGCGTCTCATCAAATTCAAAATGGGATTCAAAGTCCCGCTGCCAGTCGGTATCTTTGGAAAAAGCATGCCCTTTGGCCTGCATTCTCTGGGCATAAAGCTTGATTAGCTCTTTTGCCATATCTTTTACAGCACTGCGCACTCGTGTTTTGGCTTTTTGCCAATCACTGCCGCCTAACCGGCTGAGCTTTACCGTGGAATCCTCTCTGGGTCCGATATATCGGCTCACCAAATCGAGCTGCGTCACCGGCACATAGAGAATATCATTTTTAGCATAGCGAATTTTGATATAATCTTTGACAATCCCGTGCGTATCAATTTTATGGATTCCGTCAAAGACGCCGATTCCGTGGATATCGTGTACTACATAATCCCCTACCGAAAGCTCTGAAAGGGAACTGATTGCCTGCCGGTTCGGATCTTTTTTGCTGTTTACACGCTGCCTATTTCCCTGCATCAGTTTTCCGTGGGTAATGATTCCCAATGCCATCCCGGGCCATTCCATGCCTGCAGAAAGAGTTCCCGGCATCACTGCAATCATATTTTTTTGAACTTCGGTTGGTTCTTCTGAATAATAAGCCGGCATGTTAAGTGCCGCCAGATCAGAAGCAACTGTTTTTGCGCTGCGCTGGGTACCCGCTAGGATTAAACATGCCTCCCCTTGATGAAGCATCGCCGAAAGGTCCTCCTGCAAAAGCTCCATAGAGCCGCCCCAAGCCGCCAGCTGACGCGCTGTAAAATTCAAAAGAACGCGAAGCGGCACATCATAGCTGCCGTGAGCAAAAACATCCAAGAATATGGAACTGCTGTTCTCTGCTTTAGAAAGCAAATCTTCATAGGAAATGGAAAATGAGTCAAGGGTCCGACAGAGCGTTCCTTCTGCGAGATATGCCTTCAAATCTTCTCCCCACTGTGTGGTAAGTGCGCGCAGCCGCTCCTTTTGCCGCGCCGGTTCGCTTAAAAAGAGAAATCCATCCTGCGGCAGATAAGAAAGCAGCGTTGCTTTCTGCGGATACAAAATCGGCAGAAATTTATCCATGCAGGAAAGTCGGATTTCATTCAAAAGCCCATCAATCTGCTCTTTTAAAACTTCCTTTTGTTTTGGGGCTGCTTTTCCCCGCAGAGAGGACATCAATTTTTGCAGAGTCTTCGCAAAAATTTTCGGATGATCGGTTAAGGCTTCTACCGCCGGCACAATTTTTACCCGTTCAACAGAATCCGTACGTCTTTGAGTAACCGCATCAAAATGAGAAATGGTATCAATTTGATCTCCCCAAAATTCAATTCGCATCGGAGAAGCAGACTCCGGCGGATAAAGATCCAGGATCCCGCCGCGGCGGGAAAATTGCCCGGAACCATCCACCTGTTCTGCCCGTTCATAACCGCAGGACAAAAGCAAAGATTCCAAAGATTCCGGAGAAACGTCCTCTCCGGAACAAAATTCTTTTGTATGATTTTTTAAAACTTCCGGCGGCAAGGTAAGCTGCAAAGCCCCCTCGATGCTGCAAACCAAAACTTTACAGGATCCTTCTGCAAAACGAGAAAGCACTCCGATCCTCTGATGCTCATATTCGTGAGAAGCGGTTCCGCTGAGAAATGTAAAATCTCTTGCGGGATAAAAAAGAGTCTCGATTCCCAACGATTCCAGGTCGGACTGCAGACGGTTCCCTTCACTTTCATCTCCACAAACGACGATTGCCGGTTTTTCACTCTGCTCACAGAGCGCACTAATCAGTGCCGCCTTGTGAATTCCGGTAAGCCCTGTACAGGCAATCGGAGTCCTTTTTTCCCTTAAAGCTGTTATCAGAGCCGTGTATTCGGGAAGATTTTGAAAAGCATTGGTTAAAAGTCTCATAAAATTTGCTCCTATTTTGCATTTTTAGGAAGAATCAATTGTTTTTTGTCAAAATAAATGATATAATAATTTTATCTGTTCAAAAATTTAAAGTGCTAAATTGGCATTTTAAATTTTTTCAAATGAGGGGGTAAATAGATCTTATGAATCAAGAAACAAAAACCCGCAGCAGCTTTTCCGGTAAAGTCGGATTTGTACTAGCCGCAGCGGGCAGCGCAGTCGGCCTGGGGAACATTTGGCGTTTCCCATATCTTGCCGCAAAATACGGCGGCGGTATTTTCCTATTCGTTTACATTATTCTTGCGGTAACCTTTGGTTTTGTGCTGATGATTACAGAAATTGCAATCGGGCGGAAAACCGGTCTTTCTGCAATCGAAGCCTATGGCGCCATCAACAAGAAGTTTAAGTTTCTCGGTGTTCTTACTTCTCTGGTGCCAATTATCATTCTGCCTTACTACAGCGTAATCGGCGGCTGGGTTATGAAATATCTGGCGGTCTACATTGCTGGTCAAGGGAGCGAAGCTGCCGGAGCCAAATTCTTCGGCAACTTTATCAGCGAGCCGATCGAACCGGTTCTCTGGTTTTTGTTCTTTATCGGGCTCACCGCAATCGTCGTTTTGTTTGGCGTACAGAAAGGCATTGAAAAAGTCAGCCGGATTCTGATGCCGGTCCTGGTCGTTCTGTCGGTTGCAGTGGCAGTCTACTCTGTCACCCTGCCCGGCGCAATGGAGGGCGTTAAATATTATCTGCTGCCCGATTTCAGCAAATTCTCCGTCAACACCGTTCTCGGTGCCATGGGACAGCTTTTCTATTCTTTAAGCCTTGCGATGGGCATTATGATTACTTATGGCTCTTATATGAAGCGGGATGTAGACCTTGTGCAGTCTGCCCGCCAGATCGATATTTTTGATACCGGAATTGCTTTTATCGCCGGCCTGATGATTATTCCGGCGGTCTTTGCCTTTACAGGAGAAGCTCCTCAAAAAGCAGGCCCTGGTCTGATGTTCCAGGCTCTTCCGCAGGTTTTTGCGAATATGGGGTTTGGTACTCTTGCCGGTATTCTATTCTTCCTGTTGGTTTTATTTGCTGCATTGACTTCTTCGATCTCGCTGATGGAGACTGTCGTTTCCATCTTCCAGGACAAACTCGGGTGGGAACGTCGCGGAACCTGCTTGATTGTCCTGTTGGGCTCGATTGCGATTGGGATTCCGTCTTCTTTGGGATTTGGGCCTTGGTCAATGGTTCAGATCATTGGTATGGATATTCTGGACTTCTTTGATTTTATCAGCAACAGTGTCCTGATGCCAATCGTTGCTCTGCTTACCTGCATCTGCATTGGCCATATTGTCGGACCTAAGTTTGTGGAAGATGAAGTCAGCCTCTCCGGAAAATTTCGTGAAAAGAAAATGTATGGTGTGACAATTCGCTGGATCGCTCCGGTGTGCATTGTTGCCATTCTTATTTCCAGCATTATGAGCGCTCTGGGAATCATCACGATCTAATTTTTGCCCAAAGTGCATATTCATTGATTTGAGCCGTCCCCATAATTGGGGGCGGTTTTTTGTTGCCTAATGAAACAAGAGGTTTAAAAGGACAACACAAGTGCCCCGCATTTTTACATGCAGGGCTTTTTCAACTTATGATTGATCGTATGGGATTTCTCCGTCAGGTTGCTTTTAGTCATCATCCAATTTTAAGACCGCCATAAATGCTTCCTGCGGAACTTCTACTGTGCCAAGTTTACGCATCTTCTTCTTGCCTTCCTTCTGCTTTTCCAGAAGCTTTTTCTTACGGCTGATATCACCGCCGTAACATTTTGCAAGAACATCCTTGCGCATTGCCTTAACCGTCTCTCTTGCGATAATACGCCCGCCAATACAAGCCTGAATCGGAATTTCAAAAAGTTGGCGAGGAATTTTATCCTTGAGCTTTTCCGCCATTCTCCGTGCGCGTGAATAAGCTTTGTCGGCATGGATAATAAAGGAGAGTGCATCGACGACTTCGCCGTTGAGCATAATATCAAGTTTGACAAGGTTGCTCTTCTGATAGCCCTTTACCTCATAATCAAAGCTCGCGTAACCACGGGTTTTACTTTTAAGCGCGTCAAAAAAGTCATAGATAATTTCATTTAATGGCAAAATGTAATGGATATCAACCCGATCCGTATCCAGATACTGCATATCCAGAAAGACGCCGCGCCGTTCTTGGCATAGTTCCATAATATTGCCTACATACTCACTGGGCGAATAAATATGTGCATCCGTCATAGGTTCGCGCGCCTCAGCGATCAGGGAAGGATCAGGATAGTTCGTCGGATTGTCGATATAAACTGTCTGCCCGTCCGTTTTGACAATTTCATAAATAACGCTGGGCGCTGTCGTGACCAAATCAAGATGATATTCCCGCTCCAGCCGTTCTTGAATAATTTCCATATGCAGGAGCCCTAAAAAGCCGCACCGAAATCCAAAGCCAAGCGCGACACTGGTCTCTGGTTCAAATGAAAGCGCGGCATCGTTGAGCTGCAGCTTTTCCAGAGCATCACGCAAATCTGGATATTTTGCGCCGTCTGCGGGATAAATGCCGCAGAAAACCATCGGCTGAGCTGCACGGTAGCCAGGCAGCGGCTTTTTTGCAGGATTGTCCCTCAGCGTGATGGTATCGCCTACCCTCGCTTCACGCACCTCTTTAATGGAAGCGGTCAGGTATCCCACTTCGCCTGCCTGCAGTTCCCCTGCATTTTCAAAAGAAGTGGCGTGCATATAGCCGCATTCCACTACGGTAAATTCGCTGCCGGTAGACATCACGCGAATCACATCGCCGTTCTTTACGGTGCCGGACATGATACGGATATGCGCTACCACCCCTTTATATGCATCGTAATAGCTATCGAAGATCAGCGCCTGCAGAGGTGCCTTTTCATCTCCCTGCGGCGGTGGAATCAGCGAAACGATCTGCTCCATAACTGCGGGAATGTTTGTCCCCAGCTTTGCACTGATACAGGGTGCATCTTGTGCGGGGATTCCAATCACATCTTCAATTTCAGTTTTCACCCGTTCCGGATCGGCGCTCGGCAAATCAATCTTGTTGATAACCGGCACGATCTCTAATCCGGCGTCTACCGCGAGATAAGTATTGGCAAGTGTTTGTGCCTCAATTCCCTGTGAAGCGTCCACAACAAGGACTGCGCCTTCGCAGGCAGTCAGAGATCGGCTGACCTCATAATTAAAGTCTACATGGCCGGGGGTATCGATCAGATTAAAGACATAATCAAGCCCGTCTTTTGCCGTATAGACCAGCGTGACCGCATGCGCCTTAATGGTAATTCCGCGCTCACGCTCCAGATCCATATCGTCCAAGATCTGATCTTCCATCTCACGCAGAGGAACCGATTTTGTTTGCTCCAGAATTCGATCGGCAAGCGTGCTTTTGCCATGGTCAATATGTGCGATAATACTAAAATTGCGGATTCTTTCCCGTGGGATTTTCAAAGATCACCGCTCCTTTTCTTTTTAAAATCAATTCTTAAAGTAAATTTTATTATACCATAAACCTTAAAAAAACGGAACTGCTTTTCTTCTCTTGCAGTTCCGTCCTCTTTTTATTTTTTACGGATTTTTTTCTGCGGACGGTGATAACGGCGGCGAGCAACAAACCTCTGACGGCTCAACGGGTTTTTGACCGCTACCAACATCGTTCCAACCAAAATCACCAAAAGTAAAATCCAGCCTAAAATCCCCAACGTATTTAAAAGCAAATCCCTAGAGCTGTCTTTCGGTGCCTCGAGAGTGGCAGCCACAGCAGAAAAAGGTGAGGTCATAAAAGTGCCAAAAGCCAAAGTCCCAATTTCCGCCTGCTTTTTCATTCTGCCGCCCTCTTTCTTTCAGGATTCCAGTGATTCCGGACATATCAATTCAACAAATTGATCATACCATACATCTGTTGCGAAAGAAAGGGGTCCGAGGCGTTTTGTCACGGGACGCACCTGATCAAGATAAAGCGTATGTGCATCCCCAAAACCAATCCATCGACAATTTACGTC
>DIQY01000104.1:6280-13699 GCA_002424295.1 Ruminococcaceae bacterium UBA5450
CCGCATTTCCATTCCCCCATTCATATTTTCCCCAGTTTTCCCATATACTCCAACAAAACAAGGACAGGGAGGGATTCTTATTGGGTAAATACCTTCGTACAGCCGGAACCGCACTCCTAGCTATTTTTTCCTTCGCCTGTGTGTTTTCAAGGCTGCCGGAATTTTCCGCTCAGCAGGCTGCTGTTGCCGCTGCAGATACGGCTCTGCCACTGGGTTTTTATCATGAAGTCGTCAATCCAAATGAGCCGGAAGCTCTTAATTCTTTGCCTCAATCCGTTTATATTCCGCCGGTTTCCTCTAATTCCGGCGTTTCTTCAACCGAGCCATCATCAGCGACTGCTGAATCTTCGTCGGGGAGCCTTCCTTCCGATTCACTTTCTGATTCTCTTTTAGACGGAAACATTCTCGAAACTGATCTTTCTCAGGGTGGAACAGAGCAAGACGGAATCTTTATCAAAAATGCAACTTCCGGACATTCCGTTGACGCAGCAGATGTCCTTTCGCAGACCCCGCCTCTGGAAATTCACAAAGACGGCAGTCCAATGGTACTGATTTATCACACACACACCTGCGAAGCCTATGCAGGTGTTACCAGCAGCGATGATCCCAGCCTTAGCGTCGCAGCGGTAGGGGATGCCATTGCCGAAGAATTAAAGGCAGCGGGAATCGGCGTCATCCACGATACCACAATTCACGACAGTCCCAATTACAATGGCTGTTATGACCGCAGCTGCGCTACCGTTCAAAAAAATCTTGCGCAGTATCCCAGCATTCAGGTAACACTAGACATTCATCGAGATTCCATGACAACAAAGGACGGAATCCGCTATAAGCCCACTGCCATCATTAATGGGAAACGAGCCGCACAGGTCATGATCATTTCAGGCTGCGACGACGGCACACTGGATTTTCCAAACTGGGCCGAAAATCTCAAGTTAGCGGTTCGTCTGCAGTCAGGCGGCACACAATTTTCAAAATTAATGCGCCCGCTCGACTTTATCGACCGCCGCTATAACGAAGAGCTTACCAAAGGTTCTCTGCTCTGTGAATTCGGCACAGAGGTAAATACACTGGACGAAGCGGTTTATTCCGGTCATCTCTTTGGCCAAGTGCTTTCACAGGAACTTTCAAAATTAGCATAGAATGCAGAATGATTTTAAGCAAGCATCAGCTGCTCATACGTTTCGGGATCAATCGAATCATTTATCGCACAGTTGATCGCAAGGGCCAAAAGTCCTGCCGCGCGCGAAACAAGCGAATCGATTCCACGGGGCGTTACCATCATAGTACCGGCACCTTCTACCTCTCCGCTGCAAAGGTCTTCACAGAGTGTAGCTGCATCCACCACAGTCGGCACACCAAGCCCAATTACCGGAGCCCCTATTGTCTCTTCATCGAGGCGCGGCCGATCATTGCGCACGCCGGAACCAGGAGCAATTCCGCCGGTGGAAATTTGTATTGTTTTGCAAAGCCGATGCAGTCTGCCTGCCGCCAGTGCATCTACCGCGATTACTGCCGCCGGGTGCATCTTTTGTACCAGCGCACGCAGAAGCTCTGCTGTTTCAATTCCCGTAGTGCCCAAAACACCAGGCTTTACCACCGCCACCGAACGCAGCTCTCCTAAACCCACTTCGTGTGCAACTGCCCCTTTGATATGACGGGTCGCAAAAACTTGATCTGCACAAATAGGGCCAAGCGCATCCGGCGTCATATCCGCATTCCCGAGACCTGCTACCAAAATTTCTCCTTTTGAAGGCAAAAGTTTTTGCAGCTCGTCCGTTACCAGCCGTCTTAGAGACGCTTCCTCATCATCTCCGCCGCCAATTCGCGGTGCTTCAATCGTCACATAACACACTTCTCCTTCTTTTGATCTGCGCACCGGAAATCCACGCAAATTTTCTTTCTGCATTGTTTTTCCACTGCGTTCCATCGCGAGATCTGTTCGATATGCCATTAAAATCTTCCTCCTGTCTTTGTTTTTTATAGTCTGTGCGGATTTTTGCAGATTATTTTTTCAAAAACCAATGTTTTTCGAGAAATTTACTTGCTTTTTCAGGGTCACAATGCTATCATTAATAATATGTGACGACCGTAAAAGGAGGTGCAACTATGCCGAATATTAAATCCGCGAAGAAGCGCGTAAAAGTTATCGCTACAAAAACGATGATTAACAAGTCGATTAATTCTGAGCTTAAGACCAATATAAAGAAAGCAAATGCCGCCGTTGACGCCAAAGCAGAAGATCGTGCCGAGGCCGTGCGTGTCGCCGTTAAAGCTATCGACCAAGCAGCTGCAAAGGGCATTTTGAAAAAGAATACTGCTGCCCGCAAAAAGTCCAGCTTGAATCGCAAGCTGAATACCGTAAATGCTTGATTTAAAAGAATCTAAAAGCAGAGCTTTTGCTCTGCTTTTTCTTTTTCCTTTTTTCCCTTGACAACGAATACTTGACTTTTCTTCATCAAATGGATATGATAAAAGAAATGAATCGACTATCGGGAGGTGTCCATTATGAGAACAGAAAATAAATACTCTGTACTGATCGCGATTATCTCAGCAGTTTCAGCGATTGCCGCTGCCACTGTCGCAGTGGTCCTCTTCTTTGAAAAAAAGAAAAAAGATGAAGAAGAGTTGGACCATTATTTAGACTGCTCCATTCAGTAATTTTAATCAGTATTTTTCAATTTTGGCCCTGCATCGAGAAAATTTCGATACAGGGCCTTTTTCATTCTTACAAAAAAAGCTGCCGCTCCAATTTGAAGCAGCAGCTTTTTATTTTTTCTTTTTTATGTCTCGTTATAAATAAAAGCACGAATTCGTTTGCCGGCATTGCTCAAATTATAGCGCCAAACCCATCCAGCGTCCCCATAAATGCCATCCTGTACATCAGTCTCATACTTAATATCTGGGACTGTAATTTTCTCTAACGACGGTTTACTGCCCAAGAATGGCACATAACTCAAAATTGTATCCTGAGAAAGGCTCGTCTCACACATTCCCATAGCGGTGCGCACCAGTGCCGGATATTCCGTCATAGGCATCGCTTCTACCTTATCTAAAAGATAGCCAAGTACTTTTTGCTGACGTTCGGCACGGAAGTTATCACCGTCATCTTCACGGATACGAGCATAAATAACTGCCTGATTACCATTTAAATGCTGTTGGCCTGTTGTTTTAATCATCTGGGAATCTTTCGCCTGTTCAGTCTCTGACCCCCAGATTACATCATTCATTTCCTTCATTTCCTCGTCAGAGATATCCATATCAATTCCCCCGACGGAATCGATCAGATTAGCAAACTGTGCAAAATTAACCGTCATATAATCCTGAATATCCATATTGTAATTCTCGTTCAAGGTGCGAAGTGCAAGAGGAGCCCCACCATAAGCATAAGCATGCGTAATCTTCTCTTTTCCATGGCCATCAATCGGCACATAGCTATCGCGCAAAATGGAGGTCAATTTAATTTTGGAATGTGTTTTATCGATGGAGAGAATAATCATCGAATCCGAACGGCCATCATCGGAACTCTCGTCTCTGGAATCCACACCAAATAAAGCAATATTAATCACGCCGGTTTCCTTCATATCATCCTGCGCATTTGAGGCAATGCCCAATTCCGAAGCACTGCGGTCAATCGCCTTGACTGTAAGCGGCGCAAACATATACTGGTAAGCAACCACGGTAAAAGCACCCAACGCAACAAACAAAATTGAAAGCGTTAACAGCACTGCTCTGCCCACCGAAACCGGCATTTTTTTTCGCTTTGATGAAGAATGGGATTCGTATGTATCGGGCCGATAAGACCGATTATTGCGATTCTTACTCATCTTTTTCACCTTTTTTCTCTTTTTTGGGTTTCATCATTTGCGGTGACTTTTTAAAAGCCTCCGTACTTTCAGACGCTTTTAGAAAAATCGTCAGGGTCTGGAAAACCAGCTTCAGATCCTGCCAAATGCTATACTGTTGAATATACATAAGATCCATCATCAGTTTATCTTTGGGCGAAGTATTATACTTTCCCTGAATCTGTGCAAGTCCGGTAAGTCCCGCTTTTACACGCAGCCGGTATTGAAACTCCGGTAAAGCATTCGTATATTTTTCAACATTTTCCAGCATCTCAGGCCGCGGCCCGACAATACTCATATCCCCTTTGATAATATTAAAAATCTGCGGCAATTCGTCCATTCTGGTTTTACGCAAAAACCTTCCGGGCGGGGTAATGCGTTCATCATCCTCTGTCACAGAACGATTTACACAATTTTCCTCCCGCATGGTACGAAATTTATAAACAGAAAAAACTCTGCCGTCTTTTGTCATTCTTTTTTGTTTAAAAATAATATGGCCACCGTCATAGGCTTTAATTGCAATCGCACTGCCTAGCATCAAAGGACTTGTGATGACCATTGCGATAATAGAAAGGATCAAATCCATGGTCCTTTTGACAAAACGCTGTTCCAAGGTAAGCGTTTTTACCTGGAACATCACCATCGGCGTATCGTCCATAGTGGTCGCTTTTGCTCCCAAAGAAACAATATCACGAATTTCAAAATCATAATAGATGTTTTTATTGGCAGCATAACAGTATTCTGCCAAATAAGCTCGTTCCTCTGCAGGAACCTGGTAGAGAAACACCGTATCACTCTGATCGATAAACTGCAGCACATCTGGATTACTGAACGAAATCACCTGATTAATACGGTATCTTTTATGATAGCGCCCAATTTTCGGCAATAAATCGCCCACACCTTCTGCGCCGGTTATGACGCAGCAATTTTCTGTAGGATTGATGGTAAAATAAATAAAGTTGCCAAAATAAGTCCAGAGAACAATTACGGGAATCTGCAAAAGAAACACCAAAAGCAAAAGCTGCGGGGTTTCATATACAAATGAAGAATTGTTTCCGTCATTTGTATTCATAATGCAGAGCATTAAATGGGTCACCAAATCTGTCATCAGGGCAGCCAGTACCATCGAACGTGCAAGCTCTTTGCTCTTTTGTTCGCCAATCCGAAAGCCGCCATAAATTACAATCATCAGTCCGCCAAAAAGCGTAAATGTAATCATCGTTACAGCCGCTGTACGGGAAGGGTGCCAAAGCCAAGGATTTTCTTTTCCAAAAATTGCAAAGAAAATCAAAAATAGTGCTGCAAACAGCAAAAGCTTCAACAGAAGTACAATGGTGGCCTCGCATTTTTTCAGGATTCGCAAAGGAAAACCTCCCTAAAAGAAACGAGTCCGGCCCATCTATAATGGGGCCGACAACTAATAAACATTTTTCATTATACCAAACACGACAAACTTTTACAATATCTTTATCTAAAAATTCAATTTTCCATTTACTTCTAGCCCCGCTTTCCCACACATTTTCAGCTTTTATCTCCGGATCGTGCAAAGAGCGCTGCCAAAAAGCCACATATAACTGCGCCCGCAATTCCTGCGGCACCAGCTGTCAATCCTCCGGTAATAATTCCAAGCGGGCCATAAAGCCGAACCGCCTGAAGCGTTCCTTTTGCCATCAGATATCCGAATCCAGTGAGCGGCACTGTCGCTCCGGCTCCCGCCCAATTAATGAGCGGCTCATAAATTCCCAATCCACCCAACACAACGCCCGCTACAACAAAGCTGACTAAAATTCTCGCCGGTGTCAGTTTGGTAAAATCAATGAGAAGCTGTCCAACAACACAGATCAAACCGCCTACTAAAAAAGCACGTAAAACATCCATTTTATTCACCTCAGCTTTAGTATTTGCCAAGGCGTTTTTGCTTATCCTAAAACAAAAATTCTTTTTTACAGAAAAAGAGACTGAGAGAAAAAACCCTCAGCCTCTCGTCTCATACAGATCCTTTCTGCTCCCTAAAAAGCAGAATATGCTAAAAAAGCACGGCGTTCATTCAAATATATCACGCGGGCCCCGTTGGCCCAGTCCTGTACTGTTTTTGATTATATCGCATTCAAGCAATTATGTCAATCGTAGCCCGTATAGTTCACAGAAATTTATCATTTCGTACACAAATTATATGATTTCTACCAAATTATTTTGGTTGAATCAAATCTGTTCCCGCTTTTTTCAAAATTTCAATCAGCTTGATTCCCTCCTGCAAGTCTTTCCCTTTTGCAGAAAGATAAACTTTGATCTTCGGTTCTGTACCAGAAGGACGCACGATAATCTTGCTGTCGCCTTCCATGCGGAACTCCACCACATTTGATTTTGGCAAGTCAATGAGAGTTTCCCCATCTTTGTCATGGCGCATACGACTCTCATAATCACTCCAGCAAAACACCGGGAATCCTCCCAGTGATTTTGGCGGATCTTCCCGCAGGTGATCCATAATTTTCTTCATCTGCTTCATGCCGTCTTCGCCTTCGAAGGCAAAGTTGAGCAAATCGTTCCGATAGAATCCATGCTCCTGATAGAGTGCCTCCATCGCATCCAAAAGCGTCATATTCTTTTTCTTATACCAGCTTGCCATTTCGCAGATCAGCATGCTTGCATTAACCGCATCCTTATCGCGCACATATCCGCCGGAAAGATATCCATAGCTCTCTTCAAATCCAAGAAGATACCGATCTTCTTCGCCTTTTTCTTCCAAAGAGGCAATCTGATCCCCAATGTTTTTAAATCCAGTAAGCACACGATACAGTTCAATGCCATATTTTTTCGCAACGGGATCTACCATATCTGTACTGACGATCGTAGTGACCGCCACCGGATTTTTCGGCAAAATTCCGCGTTCTTTTTTCACACGGGCAATAAAGTCAAGCAGCAAAACACCGACTTCGTTTCCACTCATCAGATGGAACTCCCCGTGCTGATTGACTGCAATCCCGCAGCGGTCACAATCCGGGTCTGTAGCAACGAGCAGATCCGGCTGCACTTTTTCACAAAGTGTTAGTCCGGTTGCAAGCGCCTCGCGGATCTCCGGATTCGGGAACGGGCAAGTAGGGAAGTTGCCGTCGGGTTTTTCCTGCTCCGGAACAACCGTGACGTCTTTCACTCCAATACGACGCAGAATCTCCTTTACGCAGACAAGCCCGGTTCCGTTAAGCGGTGTGTAAACGACTTTCAGATTATCGCAGTCGTCCGAAAGAATTCGCTCTGCTTCCACCCTTTGCAGGAATGATTCAATCACATCATCGCCCATATAGCGGATGCGTCCCTCTTTTAATCCATCCTCAAAGTTCATGGTCTTTGGATCTTCAAAAAGATCGAGCGCTTCAATCTCGTTCATCACGTCGTCCGCCATCTGTGCTGTAATCTGGCATCCATCAGCGCCATATACCTTATAGCCGTTATATTTGGCAGGGTTGTGACTTGCGGTCACGCAGACACCGGCATCACAGTGAAGATAGCGCACTGCAAAGGAGAGAGTCGGGGTAGGGGAAAGCCATGGATAGATATAAGCTTTGATTCCGTTTGC
>DIQY01000104.1:13928-17127 GCA_002424295.1 Ruminococcaceae bacterium UBA5450
TCATAAGCGATTGCCGCCGATTTTCCATTATGTTTTAAAAGATAATTTGCAAGGCCCTGTGTCGCTTTACGGACCGTATAAATGTTCATACGGTTTGTTCCTGCGCCTAAAATGCCCCGCAACCCCGCGGTGCCAAATTCCAAATCCCGGTAAAACCGGTCGTTGATTTCTTCCGGCTGATTTTTAATCTTTTTAAGTTCTTCTGTCAGATCGGGATCTTCCAGATTCCGGCTGAGCCATCTGTCATATTCCTTCATGGTCGGTTCCTCCCGTTTTTATTTAAACTATCAAAAGAGTTTTTTAGAGTTTTTTAATTCTTAATTTTTCCAAAAGAATAGCATGATTGCACGTTTCTGTCAATGAAACCGGCGTTACAGCCGAACAATATTGGTTACGATTCCCTCGGGAGTCAAGTCAAGAATCCCATAAGTCGCATCCATTCCATGTAAAGAGCCGGGATTCATTAAATAAAGCCCGTCCTCATAATCGATCATGCTTTCGTGTGTATGTCCAAACAGGGCCACATCTGCACCCTGTTCTCTCGCTTCGCCCTTTAATTGATATAATCCGTACTTTACATTCTGCGCATAGCCGTGGGTAAAAAAGATACGTTTCCCTTCAAGTGTTACGATCTGCTCCATCGGAAGATTGCAGCTCCAATCGCAATTTCCACGCACCATATAAAACTGTTTTTCGGGAAATTTCTGCTTTATCATTTCTGCTTCGTCTGCGCCGTCTCCCAAATGGATCACCACTTCGGCCTTTGGCTGCCTCAAAATTGCCTCCTGCAGAGACCAACTGTCGCGGTGTGTATCGGAAACGACAAGAATTCTCATCCGCCCGAACCCTCCTTCGTAATTCATCATATTTTATCATGCAGGTTCATATATATTCTACAGGAAAGGGGTTGAAAAAATGAATCGAAATAACCAGAACCACCCCAATCAAAACAATTCTGCGGGAAATAATGTCAACGGTCAACAAAAAGTACAGCAGATGATGCAGAAGCTCTCTAAAGAAGACGCACAAAAAGTGCAAAGCATTCTGCATAATAAAGTTGCTTTGGAGCAACTGCTCTCTACGCCGCAAGCGAAGGAACTCATGAAAAAATTCGGAGGCAAATAAAATGGATGATCTCTCGCAAAAGCTCTCTGCCATGCTGAAAGACCCCAATATAATGGCACAAGTGCAGAGTGTTCTTAATTCCATGGGAGAAGGAAACTCTGCTTCGCAGCAGTCCTCACAGTCAAATCCAGTTCCGACTGCACCCCCTGTTTCCTCAGGTCCTGCCCCTTCATCCGGCACCAGTGGCCCCCCGGCGAGCGGACCCTCCTTTGGAAATCTTGCGGGAATCTTAGGCGGACTCGATATGAACACGCTGGGACTCATCGCAAAGCTTGCCCCAATGATGCAGAGTTTTCAGACAGAAGACAACAGCACTCGTCTATTGCATGCACTGCGCCCCATGCTCTCAGAAGCGCGCCAAAAAAAGCTGGATGAAGCAGTTCGCCTTCTGCAAATGATGCGTAT
The DNA here is from genome assembly GCA_002424295.1 of Ruminococcaceae bacterium UBA5450. Lineage (GTDB taxonomy): Bacteria > Bacillota > Clostridia > Oscillospirales > Acutalibacteraceae > Caproicibacterium. The sequence continues at coordinate 15,459 of DIQY01000104.1, forward strand.
GCTTCCTGTGCTGAAGAGTTCCGGTATTCTAGGCAATATAGGTGGAATGCTGTAAAATTCAGAAAATTTTCAAAAAAAGGAGACGGGGGATTTGGAAACGGATAACTTTCAAAAACTTCAGCAAGAAGCGATCCGGCGTGCGCAGGAAATGCAGCGGCAAGCAAGCCGCATCCAAAATGCTCATTATTCCGCTCCCGCTCCTACTCCTGTCGCTTCCACTCATAATAATAACAATAATTCCGGGCAGTCATATCCGCAGCAAAGGGCAAAAGAAACAACAGAAAATGTACCCCCGCAAAAAGAGCCTGTCTCTCACGTTTCTGAACATCCCTCTGCGTCTGCGACCCCTCCGAACTTAGATACGTCTTCTGAACCGCAGGAAAGCGCCTTTTCAGCTATTTTAAAGGATGGAGAACGAAATCTTCTCTTATCCATTCTTCTCCTCCTGATGGAAGAAAAAAGCGATCCGAGTCTTCTTCTAGCATTTCTTTATATGCTGTTATAAAATTTTAACGAACCTGCCCATTTCCAAAAATCAAAAACTTCGTACTTGTCAACTGCTCCACGCCCATAGGTCCTCGGGCGTGGAGTTTTTGTGTACTGATGCCAATTTCTGCACCCAGTCCAAACTCTCCGCCATCGGTAAAGCGGGTGGAAGCATTTACATAAACGGCGGCACTATCGACCCGCTGTGTAAACTCTCGGGCATGCTCATAGCTTTTGGTCACGATACATTCGCTGTGACCGGTGCTATAGCGTGCAATATGAGAAAGTGCTTCTTCCATATTCTTTACGACTTTAACCGCCAAAATATAATCATCATACTCGGTATTCCAGTCTTCTTCCGTTGCAGGAATCACACTGTCGCCGAGGATTTCTCTCGTTTTTGCGCAGCCGCGCAGCTCCACATGCTTTTGATCGAGCAGCGCCTTGATTTTTGGCAGCGCTTCTTCTGCCACTTTTTCATGGACAAGGATCGTTTCAATCGCATTGCAGACGCTGGGGCGGCTGGTCTTCGCATTATAAATAATATTGGCCGCCATATCGAGATCAGCGGAATCATCTACATAAACATGGCAGTTTCCGGCGCCGGTTTCGATCACCGGAACCCGCGCATTTTTTACCACCATTTGAATCAGCCCTCTGCCTCCACGGGGAATCAGAACATCCAAGTAGCCGGTAAGATTCATCATCTGGTTTGCACTCTCGTGTGAGGTATCCTCTACCATTTGAATGCTGTCCTGCGGCAAACCTGCTTCTTTTACCGCTTCTCTCATCAAATCGGCTACACATAGATTGCTGTGGATTGCCTCGCGCCCTCCGCGCAGAATCACGGCATTTCCGGCCTTTAAGCAGAGTGCTGCCGCATCAGAAGTCACATTGGGACGTGCCTCAAAGATAATTCCGATCACGCCTAACGGCACTCTTACCCGCCGAATCTCAAGACCGTTTGGACGGACTTCCCCTTCTATAACCGAACCGATCGGGTCTTTCTGAGCCGCTACTTTTCGCACGCCCTCAGCCATTTCGTGAACTCGTTGAGGCGTTAAAGCAAGCCGATCAAGCAGTGCCTCGGTCATCCCGCTTTCCTTTGCAGCTTTTAAATCTTTCTGATTCTCTTCTAAAAGCTTTTTCTGATTGCTCTCCAGCGCGTCCGCGATCTTTAAAA
>DIQY01000092.1:0-28905 GCA_002424295.1 Ruminococcaceae bacterium UBA5450
TCGCTTCACGGTATTTTTTATTCTCAAATAGACTAAAATATATGACAAAAATATTAATTTTTTATGAAATTTGATTCACTTATGTTGAATTATGTAAACGTTAATGATATAATAAAAATACAAATGAGAAAGGGAGATGAAAAAATTTTTACAAAATGTTAATGAAAATTCAACGCTCTGTTTCCATACGGAGCGATCGAAAAGCATATACTTAAAACTGTCAGGAACAAAATGACTTAAAAAGTCAATGAAAGGAGACCTGATTGTGAGAAAACATGCACCTGTTCTCGTTTGCGTAACAGGCCAGCACGATTGTGACCGGCTGATTCGTGTGGGCAAGACGATTGCGGAAGAGAGACATAGTCCTCTTCATGTGGTCAGTATTGTACCGAGTGACACGAAGGATTGCTGTGCAGAACTAGAGTATCTGAGGCAGACCGCCCAGAATGCAGGAGCAGAGATGACCATATTTTTCCATGACGAACCGGCTTATGTGACAGCGGCTTTTTTGAAGCAGATCGGCGCACAGCAGCTGGTAACTGGCATGGCAGAGGCACCGATCAATGGATTTATAGAAGTGATCCATCAGCTGATGCCGCGTGTACCAATTGCAATGGTGGATAAGGACGAAACAGTTTATCATATTTGTCCTTCTGCACAGACGGCAATTTCTCAGCAGTCCGTATGGTCGCGATAAAAAATACATAATTGTAAAAAGGAAAAGCGTCTGATGAACGAAATTCATCAGACGCTTTTATTACTTTCCGGCTTTTTTTATGTAAGAAAAATTTCGGTGCAGTGATTTTTCTTCTGAAATCCGGCGGTATTTTTCCCGGGTTGCCTGCCCGCCACGGATATGCCGCTGGGCCTTATTAAGCTCCAAAACCTCTTTGACCTTCTGATAGAGTTGGCGGTCGATCTGCTGGAGCCGCTGGGCGACATCTTTGTGGACGGTTGATTTAGAAACGCCGAATTTTTTGGCAGCAGCGCGTACAGTGGCACCGCTTTCGCAGATATATTGTCCGAGCTCAACCGCCCGTTCCTCTACATTGCCTTTCATAAGCTTGCCCTCCCATATCCAATTGTTCATTCTTATGCGAAGAACATTATTTTTATGAGATGACAAGCAATTTTATCGAAAGAAAGTTTATTGGGAATGAGGAAGAAGAAGACTGTTAAGCTCTGCACCCATTAAAATGATCATTCCGCTTAGGTAAAACCAGAGAAGCAAAATGATGACGGCTCCGATTGCGCCGTAGACCAGCGTATATTTTCCAATATGCTCTACATAAAAAGCATATCCGCCAGAAACCAGAATCCAAAAAATCAGTGCGCAGATTGTTCCGGGGAGCGCTTCTTTTGAGGAAAGCCCACCGGGAGCAAGGCGATAGAGAGAAAGCAGAATCCAGAAAACTAAAGCGGCTAAAAGAAGCATTCGAATGAGGGACCAATAAGATTCCAAAAAATGTAGGGAAGGAATAAATTCTGCTAAAAAGTGAATCGCACCGGGGCTTAAGCTCAGAGCGATAATGCTGATGAAAACAGTACCGATCAAACCTAAGGCAGAGACGAAAATCAAAGCCTGCTTTTTAATAGGGGCGTTTTCGCGCAGAGGCAGGCTATGAGCGCGGCGTATCCCAAGAATCAAACAGTTCATAGCACGCATGGAAAACCAGACAGTCAGAAAAAATCCCAGCATAAAGGAAGGGGCACTGGGAGATTCTGCAAGATAAATAAGATAATTTTCGATAATTTCGATGACTTCTGCAGGAAGAAGTCCTGCAAAAATTTTAACGGAGATCGGCTGCAGATGAAATACGCCCGGTAATGAGCTGATCATCAATAAAAACGGAAAGCAGGTAAAAATTAAGTAGTAAGAAAGCGCGGCGGCGCTGCGCCCAATTCCATCACGAAAGTAACGGAGAATCAGTTGGCGAATTATTTTTGGGAATGGCAATCCTGTCACCTCGATTTTTATATTCATAATGGATGAAAAATGAAATTGCGTGGATTTCTTTACTTTTTATGGTCTCTTCGGTACAATAAGAAAAGAGTTTTGTTTGAAACTCTGAAGAATGAGGAGGACTTTTTTTGGATCTAAAAGATGGAGTACAACATACACTTTTTACGAAAAGAGATATTTCGCGGCTTTTGTGGCCGCTTGTAGTAGAGCAGATACTGGAGGTCACTGTCGGAATGGCGGATGTTCTGATGGTTTCTTCTGTGGGAGAAGCAGCGGTCAGCGGTGTTTCTTTAGTCGATATGATCAACGTGCTGATTTTGAATATTTTTGCGGCGATGGCGACCGGTGGAGCGGTCGTGGTCAGCCAATGGCTGGGGGCTCAGGAGCGGGAAAAAGCCTGCCACACAGCCGCCCAGCTTTTGACTGCCGCCTTTTTGCTGGCAATTTGCATCATGATTTTGGTGCTCATTTTTCGCAGTCCCCTTTTGCATCTTTTTTTTGGCCCGGTAGAACCGGATGTGATGGATGCCTGCCTTGTTTATTTTTCCATTTCAGCATGGAGTTATCCCTTTATTGCACTTTATAATGCGGGTGCTGCCCTTTATCGTTCGATGGGGAACAGTCGTATTTCTATGTATACTTCAATTTTTATGAATATAGTCAATGTTAGCGGGAATGCGATCTGTGTTTATGGGTTGCATATGGGAGTTGCCGGGGTAGCAATGCCGTCGCTCGTTTCCCGCTTTTTGGCAGCAATTTTGATGCTGCTGCTTATTGGTTCAAGAGAAAACAGCGTCTATGTGCGTTATCGTTGGAGCGAGCTTCGACCCAAAGCCCTCTATATGAAACGAATTTTACATATTGCGCTTCCAAGCGCTATGGAAAACAGTATGTTTCAGCTGGGCAGGATCCTTGTTGTCAGTATTATCACGAATTTTGGCACGACTCAAATTGCTGCAAACGGCGTTGCCAATAATCTTGATAATTTTGGCTGCATTCCAGGGATGGCTATCAACCTTGGGATTATTACAGTCGTGGGAAGATGCGTAGGCGCAGGCGATTTAAAGCAGACTCGTTATTATGCTAAAAAACTGATGCGGGTGTGTCTCTTATGCACAGCAGCTTTAAATGGAATTATGATGCTGATGCTTCCATTGATCTTAGGGCTCTACAGTTTATCTGCCGAAACGATGCAGCTGACTGCAACCTTAGTCTATATTCACAGCGGCTTTTTAATTCCGCTTTATGTGCCTGCATTTTCGATCCCTAATGTACTGCGGGCGGCAAATGACGTCAAATTTCCAATGTGTATCTCAATTTTTTCCATGTGGATTTTCCGCATTATATTTAGCTATATTTTGGGGATTTACTTTGGAATGGGTGCAATCGGTGTTTGGTGTGCAATGGTGGCCGATTGGGCCTTTCGCGCCATTTGTTTTTCGGTTCGTTATTTTCGTGGCCGATGGACAAAGTATGCAAAGTATCGTATTTAATAGGATGACCAAAATGCACGATTTATCCATAAAGAAGGTTGATTTTATCCTTGCGGGAATTGCAGGGAGAGATTAAGATAAGAATAGAAAATGCAGTTTTTTAAGGATTAATATGGAAAGGAAGCGTTAGAGAGTGAAATTGCAGGAGCTGAGCGCCGCTTTGCAGGACGGTGGATTTGACCGGATTTTCCGGTATCTCTATGAAGAGGATGGAGAAGAACTTGCCGAAGAGCGGCTGCGTTATCTGCGTGCTGCAGAACGCTTTTCCGGATATTATGGGAAAAGACGCGAAGTGGAACTTTTCAGTGCTCCCGGACGCACGGAGATCGGCGGGAATCATACGGATCATCAGCATGGGTGTGTGTTGGCGGCGAGCGTTAACATGGATGCGATTGCAGTTGCCTCTAAAACTGAGAATGGAAAAATTCGAATTAAGTCAGAAGGATTTTCTGAAGATGAAATTGATCTTTCGGATTTATCGATTAAAGAAGATGAAAAAAATCGCAGTACTTCCCTGATTCGCGGAATTGCTGCGTGGTTTCAGCATAAAGGCGGAAAAATCGGCGGGTTTGATGCTTATACTACGTCGAATGTTTTATCAGGAAGCGGACTTTCCAGCAGTGCTGCCTTTGAGGTGCTGGTAGGGACGGTCCTCAACGGACTTTATAATCAGCAGAAATTTTCTCCGGTCGAGATTGCTCAGGCCGGCCAGTATGCGGAGAACACTTATTTTGGCAAGCCTTCCGGATTGCTTGATCAGGCTTCCAGTAGCGTGGGAGGATTTGTGGCGTTCGATTTTGCAGACCCTCAAAAGCCTTTGGTCGAAAAAGTGACATTCGATTTTTCAAACAGCGGATATACGCTTTGTGTGGTGGATACGCATGCTTCCCATGCAAATTTGACCCCGGATTATGCGGCAATTCCAAAAGAAATGAAGGCGGCTGCCTCTTTCTTTGGAAAAGATTTTTTGCGCGATGTTCCAGAAGAAACTTTTTACCAGAATCTTCGCGAAGTGCGCAAATCTGCGGGAGATCGTGCGGTCTTGCGCGCCATGCACTTTTTTGCAGAAAATCGCCGCGCACAGGAAGAGACAAAGTGTTTGGAAACGAAAAATCTTGACAAGTTTTTCCGACTCCTGATCGATTCGGGCAGATCGTCTTTTATGTATTTACAGAATGTATATTCTCCGGCACATCCGGAGCAGCAGGCGGTCAGCCTGACTCTTGGTCTCTGCGAACGGCTTCTTTCAAAGGCAGGCGGCTCGTGGCGGATTCAGGGCGGAGGCTTTGCCGGAACAGTGCAGGCCTTTGTTCCGAACGAAAGTCTGGAGCTTTTCCGCAAAGAGATTGATGCTTTTCTGGGAGAAGGTTCCTGCCGTGTTCTCAAAATCCGTCCGGTAGGCGGGGTCTCCCTGACACAAGAGAATGGAAAGGAAATTTGCAATGGCTGAATTAAGGTGGAATCCGCTTTTAAAGGATTGGCATATGATTGCGAGCAATCGACAGAATCGGCCGCAGATGCCAAAAGATTATTGTCCGTTTTGTCCGAGTTTTGGAAATGTACCGGATTATGAGGTAATGGAGTATGATAATGATTTTCCGGCGCTGACCCAGAATCCGCCGGAGCCGGATCCGGTGGGAAATGAATTTTTTAAAGTCGCGCCAAACTATGGAAAATGCGAAGTGATTCTTTATTCTCCCGGACATACGATAACGCTGCCGCAGCTTTCGGACAGCCATATGAGAAAATTGGTGGACTTATGGTGTGAACGCTTTTCAAAAATGGCAGAGGACAAAAAAATCAAATATGTGTTTCCGTTTGAAAACCGCGGGGATGTTGTAGGCGTCACGATGCCGCATCCCCATGGGCAAATGTATGGGTATCCTTTTATTCCAAAGCGGATACAGGTTGAAGCTGAGAGTGCAAAGGAGTATTATAATAAGAATGGGAAGTGCCTGTTCTGTGAAATGCTGAATCAGGAGAAAAAGGCAAAGTCACGAATTATTTTCGAAAATGAATTTTATACGGTTTATCAGCCGTTTTATACGGATTATCCTTACGGGGTTTATCTGATCCCAAATCGCCATGTGGCGTATCTTACCGAGCTGACTGATGCGGAAAAAGATGCTTTGGGGATCACGGTCCGTGACACTGTTGGAATGCTGGATTCTCTTTTTGATGATCGGTTTCCTTATATGATGTGTATGTATAGTGCTCCGGTCAATGTCGGGGATTATGAAAAAGATTTTCACTATCATATTAAATTCTTCCCGCCGATGCGCAGCGCGGAAAAGCAGAAGTTTAATGCCTCCAGCGAAACGGGAGCGTGGGCAAACTGCAATCCGACCTGCCCGGAAGAAACCAGCAAAGAACTGCGCGCGGCTTATCAGAAATATCTGAAAAACCGTCCTGTGCAGAATCAGTAACAGTGCCGTATCATACGGTGGAAAGGAACTTTTTATGAAGACAGTTTTGGTAACAGGGGGCGCTGGATTTATCGGCAGTCATACCTGTGTAGAACTTTTAGAGAACGGATATTCTATTGTTGTGATGGACAATTTCGTAAATTCCAGTATAGATGCTGTAAAAGCAATTCGTAAGATTACTGGAAAAGACTTTCCGTTTTACGAATGCGATATGCTGGACGAAGAGGCTTTCGAAAAAATTTTTGCAGAGAATCATATCGATGCAGTGATTCATTTTGCGGGATTAAAAGCGGTCGGAGAGAGTGTTTCTAAGCCGCTGGAATATTATCATAATAACTTGACCGGAACCTTGATCCTTTTAAAATTGATGCGTAAATATCATGTCAAACAGTTCGTATTCAGTTCTTCGGCAACCGTGTACGGCAGCGAAAATCCGGTTCCGTTTAAGGAAGATATGAAGATTGGTGGGACAACCAATCCTTATGGAACGACAAAAGTGATGATCGAACAAATTTTGCAGGACGTCTGCGTAGCGGATAAAGAAATGCAGGTCGCGCTTTTGCGGTATTTTAACCCGATCGGAGCGCATCCGTCCGGATTGATCGGAGAAAATCCAAACGGAATTCCAAATAATCTGATGCCTTATATTGCCCGGGTGGCAGCAGGAGACCTCCCGTGTCTTTCCGTCTATGGAGACGATTATGACACACCGGACGGAACCGGAGTGCGGGATTATATCCATGTCTGTGACCTTGCGACCGGCCACATCAAGGCTTTGGAAAAACTGGATTCCATTAAGGGCGCGGAGATTTATAACCTCGGTACCGGATGCGGCAGCTCGGTGCTGGAAGTGGTCCATGCGTTTGAAAAAGCCAGCGGAAGAAAGGTTCCGTATAAAATTACGCCGCGCCGCGCCGGAGATATTGCTACCTGTTATGCAGATGTTTCCAAGGCGAAGGAAAAACTGCATTGGCAGGCAAAATACAATTTGGACGATATGTGCCGCGACAGTTGGAATTTTATTCAGCACACTAAGCAAAATTGAAAAAAAGCTCCGCGTTTTGCGGGGCTTTCTTTTTATAAAATTTGTGAAACTTTTGCCGGAACCGAAAGTTTTTGTGATATGATAGAAAAAGAAGTTTTTAGGATTAGGTAAGGAGGATTATTCATGGCTTTTTGTCATTTTATTCCAACAAAAGTTCTTTACGGGAAGGGAAGCTTAGAAACACTTCATGAGCAGAAGATGCCCGGAAGAAAAGCGTTGATTGTGATTTCAGCGGGAATCTCAATGAAAAAATACGGCTATCTGAAACGGATCGAAGAGCAGCTTGATAAAGCAGGCGTTATGCACGTCTTATTCGACCGGATTCAGCCGAACCCAATTAAAGCACATGTTATGGAAGGGGCCAAGCTTGCAAATGCGGTCGGCTGTGATTTTGTGGTTGGTTTAGGCGGCGGCAGCAGCATTGATTCGGCAAAGGCAATCGCCGTCATGGCAACAAATCCAGGGGATTATTGGCAGTATGTAGAAGGAGAGCCGCTGAAAAAATCTCCTCTGCCGATTGTAGCGATTCCGACGACAGCCGGAACCGGGACGGAAGCAGATCTCTGGACGGTGATCACCAACGAAAAGACGCAGGAAAAAAGAGGATTCGGCTGTGATGAAACTTATCCAAAAATTGCAGTGGTGGATTCTGACCTGATGATGACAGTTCCTCCCCGTTATACGGCTTTTCAGGGATTTGATGCGCTCTTTCACAGCACAGAGGGATATCTTTCCAATCAGGCTGACCTTTTCAGCGATTTATATGCTCTCAAAGCGATTGAGCTGATTGGGAAAAATCTCAGAGCGGCTGTTGAAAATGGAGAAAACGAGGAAGCCCGCGCTAATATGGCACTGGGAAGCATGATCTCTGGATTTGTGGAATCTACGGCTGGCTGCATTTCGGAACATTCAATTGAGCATGCACTCAGCGCGAAGCATCCGGATTTGCCGCATGGAGCGGGACTGATTATGATTTGCGAAGCGTATTACCGCCAGTTCTGCAACAAAGGCTGCTGTGATGAACGTCTGGTTCGGATGGCAAAGGCACTCGGAAACGAAAAGGCAGAGAAACCGGAAGATTTTGTAATTGCTCTGCATGAATTGATTGAGGAATGCCATGTAGATGATTTAAAAATGTCGGATTACGGAATCTTAAAGGAAGATCTTCATACGCTGAGAGTAGACGCGATGGGCTCGATGGGCGGCAATTTCAAAAAGGATCCGGCGCCCCTTTCAGGGGACGAAGTGGAAGCAATTTTAGAGGTTTCTTACCGGTAAAAAGGAGCGGATGTTTTTGCAGGAAAAGGAGCAAAAAGCGGATTGCTGTGCAGTGATCGTGGCGGCAGGGACTTCTAGTCGTATGGGGTTTTCCAAGCAGGAAGTCCCTGTTTTAGGGATTCCTGCACTGGAATATTGCCTATATGCATTCGAAAAAGCGCCGCGGGTCGGAGCGATTGTAGTCGTCTGTCCAACAGGAAAACAGGAATTTTATGAAAAATGGCTTCTGCCGAAATCCCATAAGCCGCTTCTGATTATACAGGGCGGCGACACCCGACAGCAATCGGCGCAAAAAGGGGTTGAGGCGTCACCTGATTATCCACTGGTTGCGGTACATGACGGAGCTAGAATTTTAATTACGCCGCAAGAAATCCAACACGCTATTTCCGATGCCGAAAAATATGGTGCTTCTGCATTGGCAGTACCGGTGAAAGACACCATCAAAATAGTTGATGAGAGTGGGCTGGTTCTAGGGACTCCGCAGAGAAATACTCTTTGGGCAGTACAAACGCCTCAAGTGTTTCGGCGGAAACAATATTTGGAGTTCCTGAAAAAAGCAGATGGTGAGGATACGGATGACTGCCAGCTGTTTGAAAAGGCAGGGGAAAAGGTCCATCTTTGTAGGGGCAGCTATACGAATTTTAAACTGACCACACCGGAAGATTTGGAATTTGCCGAAGTAATCCTGAAAAAACGGGAGGAAAACAGATGAGAATTGGGCATGGATATGATGTTCACCGCTTAGTTGAGGGACGAAAGCTGATTTTAGGGGGAACAGAGATCCCATATAAAAAGGGACTTTTGGGGCATTCTGATGCAGATGTATTGCTGCATGCGATTTCGGATTCTCTTTTGGGCGCTTTGGCGTTGGGAGATATCGGATGTTTGTTTCCTGATACCGATCCCACCTATGAGGGAGCGAACAGCTTGTTTTTGCTTCAAAAAGTTGTGCAGAAAGTTCGTGAAAAAGGCTACTCTATCGAAAATCTGGATGCGACAATTTTGTGCCAAGAGCCCAAACTGCGCCCTTATATTACAGAAATGCGCAAAAATATTGCGAAAGCTTGTCTGATAGAGCCCCAAAGAGTCAGCGTAAAAGCAACGACGGAAGAAGGGCTCGGTTTTACCGGTTCCGGAGAAGGAATCGCTGCTCACTGTGTTTGTCTTTTAACAGAAAAAAATAATTAAATACTTTCTTTTCTTGAATCGAAAATAGTCAGATTGGCGTCCCTCTGCATACTCTGGAGTAAAACAGAGGGGTGGTAACTATGGAAAGACCTATGATTCTGGTTAGCTCAATTACGTATGCATTAAAAGGGCGGGATCTCCTGCTTTCTTATAAAATTTCTTCTTTTGTAGAACGAATTCCTCATTTATCGAAACAAACAGGCTGTGGATATGCTTTGTATGTACCAAAGGAAACGGATGAAGCAGAAACAATTCTCAAAGAAGCTGGCATTAAGGTTCTCGGGCGTGAGAAAAGGGCGAGTACAGTATGATTTATCTTGATAATGCGGCAACTACATTCCCAAAACCAACAGAAGTTTGGAAGGCAATGCAGCTTGCTTTGGTGCGTTATGGGGCAAATCCGGGCAGGTCCGGACACAGTATGAGTCTGCGTGCTGCAGAGGAGGTTTATCACTGTAGGGAAGCGGCTGCAAAACTTTTTGATGCTGAAGGACCAGAAAATGTGTCCTTTACAATGAACTGCACGCAATCCCTGAATTTTGCAATTAAAGGGCTGGTAAAAACTGGGGGGCATGTGGTTACTTCTAATTTGGAGCATAATGCGGTAATGCGCCCTCTTGAAGCGCTGCAGAAAGAGGGAATCATTACTTACACGCAGGCAAAAGTTGTTCCTGAAGATCATAATGCTACACTGGAGAATTTTCGAGAGGCATTGAGGGAGAATACTTGTTTAGTCGTCTGCACACAGGCTTCAAATGTTTGGGGCATTCGGGTTCCGGTAGAGCGAATCTGCGCAATGGTCAATCAGTATCAAATCCCGATGGTGGTAGACTGTGCTCAGACAGCAGGAGTGGTCCCGATTTCCATGAAAGACGGATACGCGTGCATTTGTATGGCAGGTCATAAGGGACTTTATGGCCCTATGGGAACCGGAATCATGGTTATGCGCTCCGGACTTTCTATGAAAACGTTGATAGAAGGAGGAACCGGAACAGATTCTATGAATCTTTCACAACCAGAGACGATCCCAGACCGTTTTGAAAGTGGAACTGTTAATCTTCCTGGAATTGCCGGACTTCATCAAGGAATTTTATTTGTTCAAAAGAAAACGCCGCCTAAAATCGCAGCTTATGAGATGAGACTTTCACAAATGTTTTATGCCGGTCTGAGCCATATGAAAAATGTGAAGCTCTATACACCGATGCCGTCACTGCCTGATTATGTTCCGGTTATTTCTTTTAATATTGAGGGAATGGAAAGTGAGGTAGCCGGGGAAAAATTAAACAAAGAGGGAATTGCGGTGCGTGCTGGGTTGCAGTGTGCACCCTGTGCACATCAGGCACTTGGAACTTTGGAAAGCGGAGCTGTTAGAGTTTGTCCTTCTGCTTTTACAACAGAAAAAGAAATCCAAATGGCTTTAAAAGCGGTGAAAAAAATTTCTGCTAGCTAAACAGAAAAGGTGTTTTCATCTTCCGATAGATATGTTAGAATAAAAAAGTAATGGATCAATTTCAGAATAAAAGAAGTTAAAAAGGAGGCGTTTCTATGGGGCAGCTTGCAACATTTTGGACTGCTTTGGGAAGATTATTCCAAAGTTTTCAGCTCAAAGATTTACTGGATATCGCCCTTGTCTCCTTTATTATTTATAATGCAATTAAGTTAATTCGAGAGACCCGAGCCGCTCAGTTGGTCAAAGGAATTATTTTAGTAGCAGGGGTCTGGTTGATTGCGCTGGCGTTTAATCTTTATGTGATGACTTCGCTTTTGCAGTATCTGTTTCAGTTTGGACTTTTAGCAGTTGTTGTGCTGTTCCAGCCGGAATTGCGCCGCGCTTTGGAACAAATCGGCCGCAGTGGGAATTTGAATAGTGCTGGAAAAAAGTTTTTTGGCGCTCAGCATAATTGGAAAAGCGAGGAACGTGAGACTCATAAGCTGCGGGGGATCATTGCAATTGTAGATTCCTGCGAGGCAATGTCTCGGTCGAAAACGGGTGCTTTGATTGTCTTTGAACGTCATACCCGTTTGGGAGAAATTATTAATACGGGGACTGTTGTGAATGCGGTTCCTTCGGCGCCGATTATCTGTAATATCTTTTTTAATAAAGCTCCGCTTCATGACGGTGCAATGATTATCCGTGACGGGATGGTTTATGCTGCCGGATGTATTCTGCCTTTAACGAAAGACGAGACGGTGGATATTAATCTTGGAACCCGACATCGTGCCGCAATCGGTATGAGCGAAAATTCTGATGCCGTTGTTGTAGTTGTTTCAGAGGAGACCGGGCAGATTTCTATTGCGCTCAATGGCTCGATTACGCGGAACTATACAAGGGAGACGCTGCAGGAAAAGCTGTGCTCTCTGCTTCTGGAAGAATCCGTCCCAAAGAAAAAATGGAACGGTTTCTTTTCGAAAAGGGGGCGGAAAGAATCATGAACCAGGAACCAAAACAAGATGAGATACTCCGAATTTTAACAGAAGAGCCAAAGAAAAAAAAGAAACAAAGGATTCGTCCCGGGGATTGGTTCTATAATAACCGGTTTGTTATGGTCTTTTCCATCGTGATTTCTTTAGCCTTATGGCTTTTAATGGCTTATAACGATACACAGAGGAATCCGGTGATTGTCAGCGATGTTCCGATCAACGTGACACTTCCGGAAACATTGCAGCAAAAAGAGCTCAAAGTTTACGGGCTTGCTTCCGATGCGACTGCAAAAGTTGGTGTTACCGGTACTCCTACCATTGTTTATGCTTTGAACAGCACAAATATGGAAGTGGTGCCGGAAAGCCTTTCAGAAATTAGTGGTCCGGGCGATTATAATTTGAAGCTCAAAGTGAATAAAACCGGTGCTTATAGCAATTATGATGTCAAAAGTATTTCTCCTTCCAGTATTTCTGTAACGGTCGATTATGCGGCAGAAAAGACTTTTGAAATCAAGCTGCCCTCTGTGATGGATCAGATCAATAATGACAGCTATTTTAGTCCCGGTCCGACACTTTCCATGGAGAATGTAACGGTTTCAGGCCCAAAGAGCGAAATCGATAAAATTGACCATGTTTCGTTTAACTATACGCCGAGCCCCAGTCCTTTGGAAGAGACAAAGAAGACTTCAGCAAGCTTGATCCTTTATGATTCGGATAATAAGGAGATCCATTCCAAACTCCTTTCTATGAGCCCTTCTGTTGTCGATATCAGTGTGCAGGTGGTGCCTAAAAAGACAGTGACTTTGGTACCGACCTTTAAGAATAAGCCTGCTGGGATTAGTCTTTCAAAAGATTCCTATACGGTAAGTCCTGCGACAATTGAAGTGGCAGCGCCCAAGAATGTGTTGTCTAAGCTTTCTGACACACTGGAATTGGCACCAGTCGATTTTTCTCAGATTTCCACCACACAGTATGCATTTAATCAGGGAATTACGCTGCCGACAGATTGCCAGAACCTGAGTGCTTCTTCTACGGCAAAAGTTACACTTAATAATCTTGCAAATTATACGACCAAGAATTTGGAAGTCACGAATTTTACGCTCACGAATATTCCTACGGGGACTTCGGCAAAAATTTTGACGGAGAAGCTGGAAGTGATGGCAGTTGGACCGGAGGCAGATCTGGAATCAATGACAGGCTCCAATCTTATCGCAACGGTAGACCTTTCCGGCAGAGAAGGCAGTATCGGGACGATTCCAGTCCAGGTTTCTGTTGCAGTAAGCGGTTCAAACCGCAGTTGGATTTATGGAAATTATACGGTCAATGTTATCTTTTCGGGAATGGCTAGTACGGGTTAGCGGCAAATTCAAAATGAGAGAATAAAAGGATACCTTTCAAATCCGGATTTTTCGGAGGCGAGAGGTATCTTTTTTATTGGAGACTTTTGAATTGCAGGTTGAAACAAAGTGCTAAAAATGATAAAATATATTATTCCGTCATTATTTGAAAAATGAAGGGGAGGAGGATAGGAATGAAGCGTTGGAAGGTTGCACCATGCGATCATGTTGCTGCTGTTAAGTGTGCGCGGCAGCTTGAAATTCCGGCAATGACTGCCGCTTTGCTGCAGAACCGCGGATTTGATGATCCCCAAAAAATGCACGAAATGCTGGAAGATCAGTCGATTTCGGATCCACTTTTGATGCTGGATATGGGAAAAGCAGTTTCTACAATTCAGCAAGCGATCGACCAAGAAGAACGGATCGCGGTTTATGGAGATTACGATGCAGATGGCGTCACTGCAACGGCAATGCTTGTTTCCTATCTTGCGAGCTGCGGGGCCGATGTGAATTACTATATTCCGGAGCGGGAAGGCGAAGGTTACGGAATGAATCTTCATGCCATTGAAAAGCTGAAAGAATTTGGAATTCAGTTGATCGTTACGGTCGATAACGGGATCGCGTCTGTTGCAGAAGCAAAGAGAGCGGCAGAGCTTGGAATGAAACTGGTTATTACGGATCACCATCAGCCGCAGGGGGAGATCCCACAGGCCGAAGCGGTGGTGGATCCTCATCGGAAAGAAGATCAGAGTCCCTGCAAGATGCTTTGTGGAGCTGGGATTGCTTTTAAACTGATTTTGGCAATGGAAGGCGAATATGCGGATACGGAGAGCCTTTTGGAAGAATATGCGGAACTTGCCATGCTTGGAACGATCGGGGATGTGGTTCCGCTGGTTGGAGAAAATCGTATTCTGGTAAAAGAGGGGTTACGTCTTTTACCGAGAACAAATCGGCCGGGGCTGCGTGCTTTAATGGAATACGCAGGAGTAAAAGAGCAGACATTGGGTGCTACTACCGTTGCTTTTTCGTTGGTACCACGTCTGAATGCTACCGGCAGAATGGGGTCCCCAAAGAGGGCGGTAGAACTTCTGATTGGGGAGAATCCTATGGAAACGGATTCGCTTGCCGCCCAAATCTGTGCAGATAATGACCGGCGTCGGGAAACAGAAGACCAGATTATGGAAGAGGTAATGGAGCTCTTACATAGGGAACCTCAACGCCTTTTAGATCGTGTGATTGTGGTGGAAGGACAAAACTGGCATCATGGCGTGATTGGAATTGTTTCATCGCGGCTGACCGAACGGTTCGAAAAGCCCAGCATTGTAATTTCTGTTACCGGAGAGGAAGCGAGAGGCTCTGGGAGAAGTGTAGAGGGCTTTTCCCTTTTTGATGCGGTTTATAGCTGCCGGGATCTTTTGATCCGTTTTGGTGGGCATCCTATGGCCGCAGGACTTTCATTAGCTCCCGAAAATGTTAAATTGTTCCGAACCCGCATCAATCGGTATGCTTATGCTTTAAATTGTCCGATGCCGGTTCCTGAACTCATGTTGGACGGTATTTTAAAGCCGTCGAAAATCAGTCTGGAGATTCCAAGGGCTGCTTCTCTTCTTGAACCATTTGGAACCGGGAATCCGGCGCCCCTTTTTGGAATCTTTGGGGTCACTTTAACAAGCATTCATCCGGTCGGAAACGGAAAGCATTTGCGCCTGCAGGTGGAAAAAGACGGAGCCGTTTTGCAGTGTATGAAGTTTGGTATGACCGCAGAACAGTTTCCTTATCAGATTGGGACGAAGCTCGATTTGGCAGTCACTTTGGAATGTCACCCGTTTCGTGGGCAGGATACCCTGTCTATTTATATCAGAGAGATGAAACTGAGTGCCTGTTCTTCAGAACTGATGATTGCAGGCAGGCAAAATTATGAAAAAATGCTCCGGAAAGAAGCGCTTTCACCGAAGGAAGCCGCTGCAATTTTGCCAAGTCGCAGTGATGCAGCGCAGCTTTATCGAATTTTGCGGGCACAAAACGGATATCAGGGTGCAGAAGAGGGAATTTCTCGTTTAATTGAATTGCCAATGGAGAAGATATTAACAATTCTGTATATTTTTTCTGAGAAAAATTTGATCCATATGGAAAACCTTGGTGGACAGTATCAAATTACAATGATTCAAAATCCGCAAAAAGTTGATTTGATGGATTGCTGGGCAGTTCATTATATTGAACAGTTTGTACCAGAAAGAGAGGTGAGTGTGTATGGCGTATCCGCTGAAGACGTATGATGATCTGACTGCATTAATGTCAGGCAGCGAACATGATTATGATATGGATTTGATCCGGCGTGCCTATGATGTTGCGCTGGCTTCTCATGGGGATCAGAAACGGCTTTCCGGTGCGCCATATATTTCGCATCCGGTGGCGGTTGCCTGTACTTTGGTTGAACTGGGCATGGATTCTGAAAGTGTCGCAGCAGGTCTTTTGCATGATGTAGCGGAAGATACTGCTACCGACCTTACAAAGCTTCGTAAATTGTTTGGGTTGGAAATTGCAGGGCTGATCGACGGCGTGACAAAACTCGGAAAAATTCCGCATTCTTCGCGTGAAGTGCAGCAGGCGGAGAATATCCGCAAAATGCTGATTGCAATGAGTGAGGATATTCGGGTTATCATTATCAAATTGGCAGATCGGCTGCATAATATGCGTACACGGGAGTTTTGGAGCCCGCAGAAACAGCGCGATAAGGCCTTGGAAAATATGGAGGTTTATGCCCCCATTGCCGATCGTCTTGGTATCCGTACAGTCAAAGAGGAATTGGAGGATATTTCTCTGCAATGTCTTGATCCGGTTGCCTATGAGGAAATTGAAAACAGCTTAAAACAGCGCAGCAACCTTCACAATGAGTTTATTGAACAGACGAAAAAGGGGATTAAAGAGCGCCTGCAGCAGATCATTCCGAATGTCTATGTCGAGGGACGTGTTAAGAGCATCAACGGAATTTATCGAAAAATGTTTATTCAAGGCAAAAATTTTGATGAAATTTATGATGTGTATGCTGTGCGTGTAATTGTTGATACCGTAAATGACTGTTACAACGTGCTTGGGGTCATCCATGATATGTTTCGTCCGCTGCCAAACCGTTTTAAAGATTATATTTCAACACCAAAGCCCAATATGTATCAGTCTCTGCATACGACGGTACTCTCAGAAGGCGGTGTCCCGTTTGAAGTGCAGATCCGTACATGGGAAATGCACCATACAGCTGAATATGGTATTGCTGCGCATTGGAAATATAAATTGGGAGTCGGCAAAGATGGCCACGGAGGAAAGGACTCCTTTGAAAAACGGCTGGCATGGATTCGTCAGCTTTTGGAAACGCAACAAGATGACGCCGATGCGACCGATCTAATTCGGACGATCAAGAGTGATCTTGCGCCGGAGGAAGTTTTTGTCTTTACGCCGCAGGGCAAAGTAATTAATCTGCCGGTCGGAAGTACCGTGATCGATTTTGCCTATGCGATTCACAGCGAGGTCGGAAACCGAATGGTAGGTGCCAAAGTAGATAAGCGGATTGTTCCGATTGATACGAAGGTGAAAACGGGCCAAATTGTTGAGATCCTTACGAGTAAAGAGGCCAGAGGTCCCAGCCGTGACTGGCTGAAAATTGTAAAGACCAGTGAAGCGCGCAATAAGATTCGCACATGGTTCAAAAAAGAGAAGCGCGAAGAAAATGTTATTGAAGGGCGAGAAGAACTTGAACGCGAACTGAAGCGCAGTGGAATTAGTTATACAGAGGAAGAACGTAAAGCGGTTCTGATGAAATTGGGCGCAAAGCAGTCCTGTGATACAGAGGATGACGTTTATGCCGCCATCGGTTATGGTGGCATTCAGCTTTGGAAAATAATGCCGAGGCTCAAAGAAGAATATCAGAAGAACCACCATGCTCCGGAGAATGAAATAAAACCGGCTGTTGCGAAACCGTCTTCGGGAAAAGCAGTCGAAGGCGTCATCGTAGATGGAATGGATAATTGCCTGATTAAGTTTTCTCGCTGCTGCAATCCGCTTCCGGGAGATGAGATTATCGGTTTTGTCACTCGTGGATATGGGGTTTCCATTCATAAGCGTTCCTGCAACAATGTACCGCGTCGCCTTTCTGATGCGCCGGAACCGGAACGCTGGATTAGCGTTCATTGGGCAGGAGAAGTCAATGAACAGTTTAAGACAACACTGGAAATTGTGGCGCAGGATCGCTCCGGACTTCTTGCGGATATTACGCAGCAATTTTTCAACATGCGTCTTTTTATTCATTCGTTAAATTCTCGCCAGACAAAAGATGGAAATGCAGTAATTTCAGCCTCTATTACGGTAAATGGAAGAGACCATCTGGAGAGCATTATCAGTCGTCTGGAAATGATTAACGGGATCATTTCAATTCGGCGTTCCTGAGAAGACAAAATTTTCAAAAAGCATAGGAGGTTCTGATATGACCATAGAAGAAATTGCCGGGGGTCCGCTGCCGACGAACTGTTATTTGCTGACGGATGACGAAACAAAAAAGACGGCGGTTATTGATCCCGGTTTTTGGAACCAGGAACTTGCAGATGCAATTCAGGGAAAAAATGTGGAATTGATTCTGTTGACTCATGCACATTTTGATCATATTATTGGAGTTTCTCAAGTAGTAAAAGAAACACAGGCAAAAGTTTATCTGCAAAAAGAAGATCAGAAGATGACAACTGACAGCAGCCTCAATCTGACAAGTGAAGTGGGATTCCCGCCGATTGAAGCGTTCCCGATTGAACGGCTTTTGGGAGAAGATGAAACATTCTCTCTTGGTAATTTGGATATTCGAGAGATTCATACGCCTGGTCATACAAAGGGAAGCTGCTGCTTTTTAACTGGAAACGCTATTTTTTCCGGAGATACTTTGATGAAGGGAACAGTTGGCCGTACAGATTTTCCAACCGGCAGTTATCAAGATATGATTTCTTCCATTCAAAAATTAAAAGTGCTTTCCGGTGATTATAAAATTTATCCTGGACACGAAGAAAATACAACTCTTTTTTGGGAGAGAAAGCATAATCCCTATATGGACGCGGAAGCAGGTTCTCTATGAATCTGATTCTTGACGGACACGACTTTCATTATGAGATGGAGGCACTTTGCCGACTGTTTTATCCCCTTCAGCCAATTCATGTAGTCGAAAAAGGAAGCGGTTTGGGAGAACAGTCAAAAGAGGACCCTATTACTGCTTATACCGGAATCCATGCTGAAAACGGGAAAATTAGATTAACGGCCAGTCTCCAGATTGGAGAAAAAAAAGAAACGGCAGAAGATTTTTTTCATGCGAAAGATCCGGCCTTTTTTGGAGATGAAAAGGAGCGGCAGTTGGCGGTTCTCCTTTTTGGACTTTTAAAGGAAGCGTGCGGATTTACGCCGCGTTGGGGACTCTTGACGGGTGTTCGGCCGGTCAAGTTATTTCGCCGGTTAACGGAGGCCTATGGAGAAACGGAGGCTTCACGATATTTTCGCGAGGCCTATCTGGTCAGTCCGGAAAAAATTTCGCTTGCGTCGAAAACGATGCATCGGGAAGAAAAAATTTTGGCTCAAAATTCACCGCAGGATTTTAGCTTATATCTTTCGGTACCGTTTTGTCCTACCCGGTGCGCCTATTGTTCGTTTGTTTCTTCCAGTGTGGAAAAAACAATGAAATTGATTCCGCAGTATGTAGAGCTGCTCTGTAAAGAGATTGAGGCTGCAGCAAAACAGGCGGAAAAGCTCAAATTGCGTCTTGTTTCGGTTTATATGGGTGGTGGAACTCCAACTACTCTGACAGCGCAGCAACTAGACCAGGTACTTAGCTGCGTAAAGCGTTCTTTTGATCTTTCGCTTTGTCGGGAATATACGGTGGAAGCAGGAAGACCTGATACGATTACATCAGAAAAACTTGCAGTGCTGAAAAAATGCGGCGCAGACCGAATCAGCATTAATCCACAGACGCTCAATGACCGGATTCTCGAGGTGATCGGAAGACGCCATACGGCAAAACAAACGAGGGAAGCATTCCTGATGGCAAGAGAAGCGGGATTTGAGAATATCAATATGGATTTGATTGTAGGGCTTCCGGGAGAATCGGTCGAAAGCTTTTACAATACGCTGAATACGCTTTTAGAATGGGCGCCGGAGAGCATAACGGTTCACGACCTCGCGTTAAAGCGTTCTTCTCGTCTTTATCAGGAAGGGAAAATTCAGGAAGACGCAGCAGCGGCTTCCGTCATGCTGGATTATGCAGATCGAATTCTTCCGGAAAACGGGTATGCCCCCTATTATCTTTATCGGCAAAGCAGAATGGTCGGCAATCTGGAAAATGTCGGCTTTGCAAAACCGGGATTTGAAAGTCCTTATAATGTGTTTATTATGGACGAAAGCCAGCATATTTTAGGCTGTGGAGCGGGGGCAGTCACAAAACTCTGTGTGCCGCAGAAATCCGGTCAACGTATCCGCAGAATTTTTAATTTTAAATATCCTTTTGAATATATTTCTCGTCATGGAGAGATTCTTGAGAGAAAAGAGCAGGTGGGAAAGCTGTCATGAAAGAGCAGAAAAACTATGTAAAGCATCTGAACCAGGTAGAGGCAATCAATGACTGTGCAATTCGAAATCCCCAACACCTGATCGATTTAAGTGAAAAATCGTTTCATCAAGAGCTTTCAAATATTGCCTCCGATCTTTTGAAAAGAAAGACAAAAATAGTGCTTTTGGCAGGGCCCAGCAGCAGTGGAAAGACGACAACGGCTCATATGCTGGGACAGTGTCTGACTGAATTAGGAAATGATGCTCAGGTTATTTCATTGGATGATTTTTATAAAATGCCACAGGAGGCGCCGAAAAATGCAGACGGAACTCCGGATTTTGAATCGATTTATGCGCTGCGAATTGATGAGATTCAGCGTTCGTTAAGAGAGCTGATGGAACATAGTGCATGTGATAAGCCACAGTTTGATTTTCATCATCACTGTCCTTTTAAAGAATTGCAGCATATTGCATTGAAACCGGGCGGCATTGCGATTGTAGAAGGAATTCATGCATTAAATCCGATCTTTTCGGGAGACATTCCAAAAGAGGGATTGATCAAAATATATATCAGCGTTAAACAGGGCATTGAGTATAAAAACGAGCAGCTTTTAGGGCCAAATGAAGTACGCATGATTCGCAGAATCGTACGCGATTACGCGTTTCGCAGTACAAATCCAGCCCAGACGATTGCAATGTGGCCCTCTGTGATGAATGGAGAATATCGGTATATTAAGCCGTTTCGTTCACAGGCGGATTATACGATTAATTCTCTTCATGCTTATGAACCCTGTGTCTTTCGAACGCGTGCAATGAGACTTCTGAGAGATGTGGAAGAATCAGGAGGAAAAGAATATGAGATTGCGCAGCAGCTGTTTTTTGTGTTGAAACTGTTTCGGTCAATTTCACCGGAATTGGTTCCCAAAAATTCTCTTTTAAGAGAATTTCTTGGGGGCGGATTTTATGATTAACGAATTGTTTACGATTAGGTCATTGCTTTTATCAATTTAATTTGTTATAATCAACCCATTATATGGGAAATATATAGAAAATTTTTATCAAAATAGAAACAAAGGAGCGTGTCTTTATGGGACTTTTTGAGGACGTTGTAATCAATGCAAAGTCTGCTGCTGATGTAGTTGGGAAAAAAGCAGGAAAATTTATTGATGTATCAAAGCTTCGGATTAATGCAGCTGATGTGAATAATGAGATTAGTAAGCAGTTCGAAGCGCTTGGGCGCGTTGTATACGATGCTAAAAAGACAGATAATCTCTCGGATGAGTTATTGGACGAAAGCGTTAAGACAATCGATGAGCTGTATGAGCAGCTCGATGCGATTAACAATCAACTTTCTGCAAGCGGCAATAAAATCATCTGCAAAAAGTGTGGCGCTGAAAATATTTCAGATGCCACTTACTGCAGCAAATGTGGGAATAAACTTCATGAAGATGAAGACCAGCAGGAAGGCCCGAAAGAAGAGTAAATTTCAAAAGCAAAGCGCCCTCAGCAATGATTAGCTGGGGGTGTTTCTTTATGAATATTATGAGCTGAAAAAAGGAAGGGGCTTTAATAAAGATGAATTATAAAGTGTGGGCATCCTATTTTAGTGCGACCGGCACAACAGAGAGAGTTGTAGAACGGATTGCGCAGAAAGCGGCAGAAACTTTGAAAGGAGGAAAAGCGGAAACCTTTGATTTTACTTTGCCTGGAGCAAGAGAAAATGTAAAGGAATTTTCCAAAGAAGATCTAGTGATTTTTGGAGTCCCTGTTTATGCCGGAAGAGTGCCCAATGTGCTGGTCAAATATTTACATACGATTAAGGGAAACGGAGCGTTAGCGGTTCCGGTCGTTTGTTATGGAAACCGGAATTTCGATGATGCTCTGATTGAACTGCGTGATATTTTGGAAGAAGACGGCTTTTTAACAATCGCAGGTGCTGCTTTTATTGGAGAACATTCTTTTTCAACTGTTTTGGCGGCGGGGCGTCCAGATGCGGAAGACCTTCGGAAAGCGGATCGTTTTGCAGAAGAAGTTTGTGCAATTCTTCCTCATTTGCCGCAGGAGCATCAGCCGGTCAAAGTAGAAGGAGAGGAGCCGTATCGTCCCTATTATGTGCCGCGGGATCGCAAGGGAGAAAAGGTTAATATCTTGAAAGTAAAGCCAAAGACCAATGATCATTGCATTAACTGCGGACTTTGTGCCAGAGTTTGTCCGATGGGTTCCATCAGCGCAGAGAATGTCCGGGAATTTACCGGAATCTGTATTAAATGCGGAGCCTGCGTGAAAAAATGTCCTCAGCACGCCAAATATTATGATGATCATAACTATCTTTATCATCAGAGCGAGTTGGAACTGGGGTTTGAGCGTCGGGCAGAGCCGGTTACTTTTTTGTCGAAATCAATGGAATAAAAGGAAGAAAAACGGATTAGAATGAAAAATTCCGATCCGCTTTTTTCATTTTGGGGAAATCATCATAATCTGTCTGCCTTTTCCGTATTTATCAAACAAGCAGATACGGGAAAAGAGGATGCATTATGAAAACACGTCGGCAGGGATTTTTAAAAGGAGCAGCAATCCTGATGGGCGCTGTAGCGATCGTAAAACTTCTCGGAGCTTTTTTTAAGATTCCACTGAGCTGGATCTTAACTCCAGTGGGAATGTCTTATTTTGGCAGCGCATATTCATTGTATTTTCCAATTTACAGCTTATCGGCGGCAGGATTTCCAGTGGCGATTTCCCATCTTGTCAGTGAATGTTGTGCAAAAGGAAGATTTCGCGATGTTCGTATCATTCATCAGATTTCGGTCAAGCTATTCCTATGTGTTGGGCTTTTTGGCTTTGCACTGATGCTCCTTTTGGCACCGCCGTATGCACAGCTGTCATCTGCCGGACAGGCAAGAAGTTTGCTGCCGGCAATTTGGGCATTGGCACCGAGCATCTTTTTTTGCAGCATGATTTCGGTTTACAGAGGATTTTATGAGGGATTAAGAGATATGGTCCCTACAGCAGTTTCTCAAATTTTAGAGGCACTTTGCCGATTGATTTTTGGGCTTGCTTTTTCGATTAAGACTGTGCAGATTGCCGCACAGGAGTATGCAGCGAGCAAGACCGTTTGGGGCGTCTCGCAGCCTACAGAGGAATATGCACGCTTAGCGGCACTCCCAATGGCAGCTGCCGGGGCAATTTTCGGCGTGACGATCGGCAGCGTGGTTAGTTTCTTTTATCTCTGGTGCCATTATCGAAAGACTGGGGATGGGATTACAGAGCAGCAGATCGCAGCTTCTCCGAAAGCGTCGGAACCGAAACTACTCCTTAAAAATTTATGGCATATGGCACTGCCTGTAGCGTTGGGATCATTGGCGGTCAATCTTTCTACTTTGGCAGATGCAGCGTGGCTGAATGCAGGTCTGCGGATTTTAATGGGAAAGAACGCCGCTTCTTTATTAACCCAGTATGCAGGAGAACTGCCTGCGGAAGTGATTCGTTTGGGAGAAGTCCCCTCTTATCTTTATGGGTGCTTTACAAATGCGACCACTCTGTTTTTGCTGATTCCAACGCTTACTCAGGCGCTTGGGATCAGTGCACTTCCGAATGTTACTGCCGCGTGGGCAGCGGACTCCAAAAAACAAATTGCAAATTCTTTAAAACTGGTTTTTAGCGTCGCTGCGCTTTTGGCAATTCCGGCGGGACTTGGAATGTCTTTTCTGGCAAAACCGATCTGTACATTTCTTTATGGACCACAAAACGCTCCGGGAATCACAGGAAAAATTTTGTTTTATCTCGGCTTTGCCGCAATCTTTTCTGCACTCGGCACTTCGGTTAACAGTTTGCTGCAGGCGGTAGGAAGAGCCGATATTCCTGTTAAAATTCTTGGAGCCGGGTTACTGGTGAAGGTAATCATGAACTGGGTTCTGGTGCCTATGCCGCAGTGGAATGTGCTGGGGGCAGCACTCAGCACACTTTTGAGCTATTTCGTTATTTTGGTACTCGGACTTCATTTTTTGCACAAAGTCACAGGGGTTCAGATGCAAATCTCTTCATTGCTTTGGAAACCAATATTGGGCGGAATCTGCTGTGTAGCAGTTGCCCTAACAACTGAAAAGATACTTAGCAGATATTTTCACATATCTGTTGCCGTTTTGGCCGCTATTTTGGCCGCAGTGGTTGTATATCTGCTGATTTGTGTAATCCTACATGCGTTTCCGCATGAGGTCGCAAAGAAACGCAGATTTCGGAAAAAAAAGAAGGATTGTACTTGAAAAAACTGTAAAGATACGGTAAAATAAAAATACCCAGTTTTTGAATCAAAGGGGGAAGCATCTTCTGATGGCTTTTTCGATTAAAGAACATTACGATTTTCAGGATATGCTGGAGATCATGAAGATCCTGCGGGCACCGAATGGCTGCCCATGGGACCGGGAGCAGGATCATCATTCCATTCGCAATAATTTTATCGAAGAAACTTATGAGGCGGTTGAAGCCATTGATACAGATAATGTCGACCTTATGCGCGAGGAGCTAGGTGATGTTTTGCTGCAGGTGCTTTTTCACTGTCAGATTGAAAGTGAAAAAGGAAATTTTACTTTTGCCGATGTGGTAGATGAATTGGCACATAAGATGATTGAACGTCATCCGCATGTTTTTTCTACGGTAAAAGTCAATTCTTCTAAAGAGGTTCTCAAAAATTGGGATGTGATTAAGAATCATACCAAACATCGGGATTCTGGTTCTGAGATATTAAAAGCAGTTTCACCGGCATTGCCTGCACTGATGCGTGCAGCAAAAGTACAAAAGAAAGCTCAGAAACTTGGCTTCCCAGAAGAAATCAAAGCAGAAAAAAACGAAAAAACAATTTCGCCGGAAAAAGCTGGAGCGTATTTGTTTGAAGCAGTTCGGGCTGTCAAAAGAGCCGGCGTAGAGCCGGAAGAAATGCTCTCCAAAGAAACAGAAGAATACCTTTTGAGGTATGAGTCATGGGAAAAATCTTCCGGAAAATAAGATGGTTTGTTCTCGGCCTTTGCCGATGAATATGAAAGGAAATTGCTAGAAATTTTAGGAGGTAAAAAGATTATGAACAAAACGGAATTGATCGCTGCCGTAGCAGAAAAGGCTAATCTTTCTAAAAAGGACGCAGACAGTGCAATCGCTGCTGTCATTGATACTGTCGTAGAAACTGTTGCAAAAGAAGATAAGGTTCAGCTGGTAGGTTTTGGTACTTTTGAGTGCCGTCATCGCAGTGCTCGTAAAGGCCGCGATCCCCGTACCAATAAAGAGATCGAAATCCCTGCTTCCAAGATTCCGGCATTTAAGGCTGGCAAAGCGTTTAAGGACGCAGTTTCTAAGTAGGCGAATGATGAATGCGGCAGTGATGTGATTTTTTTAAATCATATTGCTGCCTTTTATTTTTGAAAGAAGGAGACGGCAAAATGCGTCTTGATAAATATCTGAAAGTTTCCAGGCTGGTTAAACGGCGTACCGTTGCAAATGAAGCTTGTGATGCCGGAAAAGTTCTGGTCAATCAAAAGCCGGCGCGAGCCTCTTATGACGTAAAAGAAGGAGATCTTTTGGAGATTACACTCGGCTCAAAAATGATTCGGGCAAAAGTGCTGTCGGTTCAGGAATATGCGACAAAAGATTATGCGGGAACCATGTATCAAATTCTGGAGGATTCCCAGTCTTAACAGTCTTAATTGATTCACAGCAATTACAGGAAAAACAAAATTTGAGCGTCATTTCGTTCCGTATTTTTTTAAAAACTTCTTAAAATTCGACTTGATATTTTACGCTAAAATTCGAAATATAAAAATCGGCATGATAAAGCATCATGCCGATTTTTTAAGATCAAATATTTTTACGGATTAGGTTTTCTTTACAAACACGGTTTGGCATTTCGGACAGGTAATTTCAATTTTACCCTGTCCTTTTGGAACACGAAGGGTGGCTTTGCATTTTGGACAGTGAAAATACCGGTGTGTTTTGTCTTTTTGATGTCTAGAAAAACTTAAGATGCGGCTGGAGATAGGACTCCAGACTCCCAGAAAAGCCTGATTTTCCGCCCAGCGTTTTTCGTGATTGCGCGAAAACATTCGAAAAAAGGCCCAAATGATAACGGCAAACCCGAGGTAATAAAGGAACCATAAGCCGGTTAGCTGACCAATGAGGGCAAGAATCATATAAAGAACCAGTAAAGCAATATTTAATTGGTCGGTACCGTGTCGCCCATACATAAATTTTTGAAGCCAATTCATCAGAAAAAACATTCCCTTCGTCACTATTGAAATGATTGTAACGCCAATGCTTGTGAAAAACAATCCCTTTTTAAAAGGATTCATAAAAAGTTCAAGATGCTGGAAAGCTTTTCCCAAATTGAATAATTCTAAAATAGAATTTATGAAATCTTATTTTGCTTATAATGGAAAAAGAACTGTTCAAAAAGACGAAAGAGGAATTATCATGAAAACAGAGACAATTTATTATGAGGAACCATATTGCAGGCGCTTTCGGGGAAAAGTTCTCTCCTGTGAAACAAAAGGGAAAACCTGGCAGGTAGAGCTTGACCGTACTGCTTTTTATCCGGAAGGGGGAGGCCAACCGGGGGATCAGGGAGTCCTTGATACGGTCAATGTGTTAGATACAAAAGAAAAGGACGGCGTTATCTTTCATGAGACGGACCGTCCTTTAAAAGAGGGCTCTTATGTGACGGGCGGAATTAATTGGCCGCTTCGTCTTTCCAGAATGCAGGAGCATACAGGAGAACATATTGTATCGGGAATGATTCATCGGCTGTTTGGCTTTAATAATGTGGGATTTCATATGGGCAGCGAATGTGTTACGCTGGATTTGGACGGCGTTTTAACACAGGATCAGCTGCATATTGTAGAGTTGATGGCAAACGATGCGGTCTACCAAAATAAAAAGGTAGAAATCACCTATCCGAGCGAGGAAGAACTAAAAAAGATTGATTATCGCAGCAAAAAGGAATTGACAGGGGCAGTGCGAATTGTAACGATTCCGGGTTACGATGTTTGTGCCTGCTGTGGAACACATGTTTCTCATACCGGAGAGATCGGAGCAATTAAACTGATCGGCTTTTTGCATTATAAAGGTGGAATTCGGATCAGCATGCTCTGCGGAATTCGGGCAATGCAGGATTATGAAGTGAAGCAAAACAGCGTAGCAGCCGTCAGCGCCCTCCTTTCTGCAAAACCTGGAGAAATTGCAAAGGCTGTCGAACGCCTAAAAGAAAGTGAAACACAGCTTCGTCAGGAAAATGCTGAATTTCGGCATCAGTTCTTGGAGATGAAAGCCAAAGCACTGGTCCCTCAAAACGGAGCTTTTTGTGTCTTTGAAAAGGGCTTAAAAGGGGACGACCTGCGCGGCTTTTGTCTGGAGCTAAAGAAAAAGAGCCGTTTGGCGGCTGTTTTTAGCGGGGAAAACGGAAGATATCAGTATGCACTTTCTTCGGACGATGATTCCCGCATGGTTGGAAAGGCACTCAATGCAGCTCTTCATGGCCGTGGGGGAGGAAAACCAGAATTAGTACAGGGAAGCGTACAGGCAGAAGAAGAAAAAATCAAAGCTTATTTTCAAAAGCTCAGTGAAAAATAGAACAAAAAAGGGACGGAATTTTCCGTCCCTTTTTGTTTTAAGATTTATTTGTGAAAGATTTTTTCTGCATAGCGGACGCTGCCCATTGCATCTTTTCCATAGAAATCCGCATGAATTTTTTCTGCATATTGAGGATTTAAAACGGCGCCGCCGACCATCACTTTGCATTTTGGAGCCTTTTGGTGGAGCAGTTCGATGGTTTCTTCCATATTGACGACGGTTGTAGTCATCAGTGCGGAAAGTCCGCAGAGTTTCACCTGATTTTGCTGGACTGCTTTGAGAATTTTCTGTGGGTCAACGTCTTTTCCTAAATCAATTACATCGTATCCGTAGTTTTCCAAAAGCACTTTAACAATGTTTTTTCCAATGTCATGGATATCCCCCTTGACGGTAGCAAGAACAATTTTCGCTTTCTTTTGAGTGGAACCTGATTTTTTCATTTCATTTTGCAGAACTTCAAAGGCAGATTTGGCCGCTTCTGCGCTCATCAAAAGCTGCGGCAGAAATAGGGTGCCCTCTTCGAAGTCTTTTCCGACTTTATCGAGTGCGGGCATCAGATGTTGATTGATGATTTTAAGCGGAGAGATTCCCTCGCTTAAAAGTGCCGCCGCTGTGTCGTGCGCACTTTCTTTAAGCCCCTTTTCGATTGCTTTTCGAAAAGCATCTTGAAGGTCATTCGGAGCAATTCCTTTTTCAGAAACAGAAATTAAGACCTTTTGGGAGATCGTTTTTTGCGGCTTTACATCTTTATAGGCATTGATGTATTCCATGCACTGTGCGTCAAATCCCATCAGTGCGTTGTAAGAGCGAAAGGCATCCATCATAGCACCGTTGTTTGGATTCATGATAGCGGCGGAAAGGCCGGCTTGCATTGCCGTTATAAAGAAAGCAGCGTTGATCTTTTCCCGGCAGGGAAGGCCAAAAGAAATATTGGATACACCAAGCGATGTTTTCATTCCCAGCTCTTCATGGACGCGGCGAAGTGTTTCCAATGTAACGGCGGCGCTTTTCTGTCCGGCAGAAATCGTCATTGCAAGGGCGTCAATGATTAAATCTTTTTTTGGAATCCCGTATTTTTGTGCTTCTTTTAAAATCTTTTCAGCGATTTTAATCCGACCATCGGCAGTTTCCGGAATTCCGGATTCATCCAGTGTTAAAGCGATGACAACACCGCCGTATTTTTTGACTAAAGGAAAGATGGAATCCATGACTTCCTGTTTGCCGTTTACGCTGTTGATGAGAGGCTTCCCATTATAAATGCGAAGTGCGTTTTCCATTGCGGCAGAGTCGCTGGTATCGAGCTGCAAAGGAAGATCGGTGATCCCCTGCAAGGCTTTTGTGATCTCAGGAAGAAGATTTTTTTCATCAATATCCGGAAGACCGACGTTAACATCCAGCACATCGGCACCGTTTTCCTGTTGTGTGATTCCTTCCCGCAAAATATAATCGTTATCGTTTTCCCGCAGTGCTTGCTGAAAACGTTTTTTCCCGGTAGGGTTGATTCGTTCCCCAATAAGAATTGTGCGATCCTTTAGGAAAACAGCGTGACTATAGCTCGAAATGACAGTCTCATCGTGGACGG
>DIQY01000092.1:29175-38862 GCA_002424295.1 Ruminococcaceae bacterium UBA5450
AAAATCCATGCTCCGTCTTCTGCCATTTCCCGCATTGCTGCCGCAAATTGGTCGGGGGTAACATCATAGAGCGTTTCTCCATTTATCACTTTTGGAAGACCCGCATTTGGCTGAATCAAGATGGGAAGAGAAGTGCATCTTTGCAGGCGTGGAAGAAATTGTTTCATCTGGTTAGGACCAAGCCCGCAGTTAAAGCCAATCGCGTCTGCATGTAGACTTTCCAGCAAAACAGCGGCCGCTTCGATATCACCGCCTGTTAAAAGTTTTCCCTTTTCGTCGAAAGTCATCGTGGCAAGTACTGGGAGTGAAGTCGCTTCTTTGGCAGCAAGCAGTGCCGCTTTGCATTCGAAAGTGTCGCTCATGGTTTCAATCAAAATCAGATCGGCACCGGCTTTTTCGCCTGCTGAAGCAGCTTCAAAATAGGCTTCATATGCTTCTTCAAAATCGAGGTCTCCCATGGGCTTTAGGAGATGTCCGGTTGGACCCATATCGAGGGCAACGAGCTTTTCTTTTGGAACAGCAACCTCTTTTGCCAATGTGACGGCCGCTGTGATAACTTCTTTTACAGAAGCTTTTCCCTGCAGTTTAATTTTGTTGGCGCCAAAGGTGTTGGTTGTAATAATATCAGAACCAGCTCTAAGATAGTCTTCATGAATTTTTTTCAGAATCTCCGGATGCGAAAGGTTCCAGAGTTCTGGCGTTTCTCCGGCTTTCAGCCCGTATTTTTGCAGTTGTGTTCCCATCGCACCATCAAAAAAGAGAATGCGTTTTCCTAAAGTCTCTAAAAAATTCATGAAAATCTCCCTTCTTGTTCTGTGAAAAATAATTTTTATGCGTCTGGATCTCGAAATTCGCAGTCTGCTTTTTTGCAGGAGCTGCAATGCCCTTCGTGGCAGTCTTGTCCTTCTGCAGAGACGCCGATAACTGCCGTTACGCTTTTTGAGGGGGCAAGTATATCGCTTTCGGTAGCAGTCAGGCCAATTCGTTTTTCGGCCTCTAAAATTCGAAGCAGAGAGCCTTGACTGGAGAGTGGAAAATCCCCATATCCCGGAGAAAAGCGCGGCTTGAGAAAGAGGCCGTCTAAACGAATAGAAGACCGCAGGGAAGAGCAGACCTCATTGCAGTAGGATTCGATCAGCGCTGCGGAACTTGCCTGATAAATTAGGGCAAGACTCATATCTTGTGCGGTTGCACGGCGAATCAGAAGATCAGGCGCGGGACCAAGTGTCGCTGCAAAAAGATAGGCGCTTTTACAGAAATTCAGATGGTGGGCTAAATCATGGCTTTCTGTTTTAAAAGGGCCAATTTTGCAGAGAGAATCGGATAACGTTACCGGATAGTTTGCATAAACACTTCGCGGCCGAATTCTATCAAGGAGTTCTTTTAAGCAGGATTCGATCCGTTCTCTGGTTCGGGGATCGGCCGGATGTCCCCGAAAGCCCAGATAACGTTCGATTTCCCGACGGTTAATTTCCATCGCAGGAGATGACGTCGGAGAGGTTGTGAAAAATTGCAGCGGCAATATCCGGCTTGTTCATCGTATAAATGTGAATGTGAGGAACCCCGTTGCTGATCAAGTTGATGATCTGCTCGGTAGCATAAGCAATTCCAGCCTGTTTCATTGCTTTCGGATCGGAACCAAAGCGGTCGGCGATCGCTTTGAATCGCTGGGGAAGGATTGTTCCGGAAAGTGAGCAGATGCGGGCGATCTGTTTTGCATTTGTTACCGGCATAATGCCTGCAATAATCGGCACACTGACGCCGCCCGCCAGAGCACGAAACATAAAATTATAGAATAGATCATTATCAAAGAACATCTGGCTCGTCAGAAAATCACAGCCGGCTTCAACTTTTTCCCGAAGATGACGAATATCTTCTGTTTTATGCGCACATTCCACATGACCTTCGGGATAGCAGGCTCCGCCGATACAAAAGTCACCCCGTGCTTTAATTTCCCGAATCAGTTCGCTTGCATAGTGATATTGATTTGGTGTGGGAAAATCTTTGTCTTCCGGGATATCGCCTCTCAGTGCCAGAATATTTTCGATCCCGGCTTTTTTTAGCTCTGAGAGGCGCTCAGAAATCTCATCCCGCGTAGAAGAGACACAGGTTAGGTGCGCAAGAGCCGGTACACGACTTTTCTGGATTTCCTGTGCAATTCGAACGGTTGTCGCACTTGTTCCGCCGCCTGCTCCGTAAGTGACGCTCATAAAAGAGGGATGCAGAGCGGCAATCTGCTTTACAACTTCCTTTGCCTGCGGTAAATCTTCTCCCTTTTTGGGAGGAAACAACTCACAGGATATGGTAGTATGTCCGCTATTTAATAAGTCGATAATTTTCATGATGAAATCCCCTTTTGTAACTGCACCAAATCTTTTGTTTCATATTATAACAAAAAAGGTGGGAAAAAGAAACTCTCTTTAAAAAAAAGGAGAAAGCAGATCTTAATGGGGGAAAACAGGCAGTTTTTCTTGTCATTTTGTATCAAATGATTTATAATGCAAACTATGTGACACTTATTTATTTTGGCTTTAAAGTAAGGAAAAAAGAGAAAAGAGAAGGATTTTTAAAAGATGCAAGAGAGAGAAAAGTTTTCGTCGCGCCTGGGATTTCTGCTGATTTCCGCAGGGTGTGCAATCGGTCTTGGAAATGTTTGGAGATTCCCTTATATTACAGGGAAATATGGCGGCGGTGCATTTGTGCTGGTGTACCTGTTTTTCCTTTTGATTTTGGGACTGCCGATTATGGTCATGGAATTTTCAGTGGGGCGTGCAAGTCAGAAGAGCGCGGCGCGTTCTTTTCATGTTCTGGAGCCTGCGGGCAGCAAATGGCATCTCTACAGTTATGGGGCGATCGCAGGAAATTTTCTGCTGATGATGTTCTATACGACGGTTGCCGGTTGGATGCTGGATTATTTTGTGAAATTTTTAAGAGGGGAATTTCAGGGATGTTCTCCGGAAGAAGTGAAAACAGTTTTCGGAGCGATGCTCGCAAATTCCGGTGAAATGACCTTTTGGATGATTGTTGTTGTTCTGCTCGGTTTTGGCATTTGTGCCATGGGGCTCAAAAACGGAGTAGAGCGAATTAACAAGATCATGATGGTTAGCCTATTTGTGGTAATGGTTATTTTGGCGGTTCGTTCGGTAACGCTGCCGGGTGCCGCAGAAGGAATGAAATTTTATCTGCTGCCGGATTTTGGGCGTATGATGGAGGCAGGTTTCGGAGAAGCCGTTTTTGCAGCGATGGGACAGGCTTTCTTTACCCTCAGCCTTGGAATCGGTGCGCTTGCTATTTTTGGCAGCTATATCGGGAAAGACCGTTCTCTGACAGGAGAAAGCATCAGAATCGCCGGATTGGACACCTTTGTCGCTCTGGTTGCCGGCATGATTATTTTTCCGGCATGCTTTGCATTTAATATTCCGACGGACAGCGGTCCGGGACTTGTGTTTATTACATTGCCGAATGTTTTTGAACAAATGTCCGGAGGAAAAATCTGGGGGGCGCTTTTCTTCCTGTTTATGAGCTTTGCAGCTTTGAGCACGGTAATCGCTGTTTTTGAAAACTTGTGCGCCTTTGGAATGGAGCTCAAACACTGGAGCCGGAAAAAAGCGGTGTTAATTAATTTGGTTCTCGTTTTGGTTTTGTCGATTCCCTGTGTATTGGGCTTTAACCTGTGGAGCGGATTTACTCCTTTTGGCGCGGGCTCAACGGTACAGGATCTCGAGGACTTTTTGGTGAGCAATAATCTTCTCCCACTAGGCAGCCTTGTTTATTTGCTGTTTTGTGTTTCGAAAAAAGGCTGGGGTTGGGATCACTTTATCGAAGAAGCCAACAGCGGCGAAGGCCTTAAATTTCCAAGATCGATTCGCTTTTACGTGACTTGGGTGCTGCCTTTTATTGTGCTGCTCATTTTTGTACAAGGATATCTGGCAAAATTCTGGCCGGGGGTTTTTAATGTCTGAATATTGAGTAGGATAGAGTATTGAAAAAAGAAGGTGAAAGCTTGGATAAGAGTGCTGTGCGTGAAGTAGCACAGAAAGCTAGACAGCAGTTGGAAGAAATGGTTCAAAAAAATCTTTCTGCACTTCATGCGTGCCGCCTTTCGGGGGATGATGCTTTTCGGCGGGATATTCTCCTCAAAGAAGAAGAGCAGCAAGGGACTTTGGCACTTTGCAAAAAAGCTGCTTACCGATTTTTTCGAGAACTGATTGCAATTCGGTATATGGAACTAAATGGCTATCTGCCATATCGGGTTCTGTCTTCTCAAAAGTCAGATACGGTTGAACCTGATTTTTTGGCGCATTGGCTTTTAATCCACCAAGATACCTTGGATCGGGATGCACTTTTTACCAAGTTGTTTCAAAAAACCTGCCTGTCCCTTGCTTCTCAGATGCCGGATTATTTTCCAGTGCCAGATGAGATGGATTTGCTTCTCAGCTTAAGTTATCGAAAAGGCGTTGTCCGAACTTTGTGCGATGGCCTTCCCGAGGAGGAATGGCTGGGGCAGGTAGAATTGATCGGCTGGCTTTATCAGTCTTATCACCTAAAAGAAAAAAATGCGGCGATTGACCTTTATGCTGGCAAAGTTAAAATGAAAAATTTGACTGCGGCAACGCAGTTTTTTACGACGGATTGGGTCGTTCGCTATATGGTTGAAAATTCTCTCGGCAGAGTCTGGCTGGAAGGACACCCGGAGAGCCATCTGCGCAGAGAGATGCCCTATTATCTCGATCTTCCGGAAAAAGCGCCAAAAACGCCGCGTGCTCCGATGGAACCGAGAGATTTAAAAATTCTCGATCCCTGTATGGGCGGCGGGCATATTCTTGTCTATGCTTTTGAACTTTTGCTCAAAATTTATTCGGAATGTGGGGTTTCGCCGAAACGTGCTGCTTCGCTGATTTTGCAGGACAATCTTTATGGACTGGATATTGACGAACGCAGTAGGGAACTGACAGCGTTTGCACTTTTAATGAAAGCTCGTTCCTGTGATCCGGATATTTTTGAGAAGGGTGTTACTTTGCATTTTGCGGCGATTCATCACAGCCGCAAAATTGACAAAGAGGCACTTCACTATGCGTCTGGTGGAAACGAAGCTTTATATGACGATTTACAGAAACTGACGGCTGCTTTTTATTATGGCGATCAGTTTGGTTCGATCCTTAATGCCCCAAAGGTGGATCTCAAAGCACTTAAATCTCGCTTTTCTGTGATTCGCGGGGAACAGTACCCAGATAATTTATTCCGCATGGAAGCGCAGCGAAAAGCCCTGCAGGAATTGTGGCCGCTTGTTTGCCAAGCTGAGATTATGGGGCAAAAGTACATGTGCGTTATCACGAATCCGCCCTATCTTAATCATATGGATAAGCCGCTTAGAAATTATGTAGACAAAAATTTTCCGGATTATAATAACGATCTTTTTGCAGTTTTTATGGTACATAATTTTGACTTTTGCAAGGAAGATGGTTATTGCGCATTCATGACGCCGTTTGTCTGGATGTTTATCAAATCTTATGAATCGCTGCGGCACTTTTTGATTCGGGGAAAAAGTGTTTCTTCTCTGATACAAATGGAATATTCTGCTTTTGAAGAAGCGACAGTTCCACTTTGTTCTTTTGTCTTGCAGAACCAGAAGGAAAAACATCCGGGGGTTTATCTGCGTCTGACGGATTACAAAGGGGGCATGGAAGAGCAGAAAAAGCGTGTCCTTTATGATTCCCTTCATCCGGACAGCAAAGATCGTTTCGAGGCGTCTTTAAAAGATTTTGGAGAGATTCCGGGAATGCCGTTTGCCTATTGGGCCGATAGAAATGTTGGCAGGGTCTTTCGGGAGGGAGCGCCTCTCGGAAAAGTCGCACAGATCAGCAATGGACTTTTTACCTGCAATAATCAGCGCTTTTTGAGATTTTGGTATGAGGTAGAGCCGGAGGAAATTGATTTCTGGTGTGAAGATGAGTCTGATTGCCGAATGAGTGGAAAACGCTGGTTCCCTTATAATAAAGGCGGTGCCTTTCGAAAGTGGTATGGAAATCAGAGCTATGTGGTGGATTTTGCGGATTTCGGCAGGGATATTTGTGCGTATCGGGTTAAAAGCGGACAGTCTGCGGCGATGCCTGGTAGACAGAATTATTTCCAGCCCAGTCTTTCCTGGTCTTTTGTCAGTTCCAGCACGTTTGGAGTACGATATTATCCGAAAGGATTTGTTTTTGATATTGCGGGCTCTTCGATTTTTCCGCCAAAAGAGGATCGACTGTATCGCTTAGGCTTTCTCAACTCTTCGACAGCATTTCGAATTTTGGGCTTTTTAAATCCAACCCTAAATTATCAGGCTGGGAATCTTGCTCTTCTGCCAATTTTGGAAAGCTCAGAGAAAGAGCAGATTTGGCGACTGGTACAAAGAAATATTGACCTTTGCAAAGCGGATTGGGACGACCATGAAATCAGTTGGAATTTTAACGGAAATCCGCTTCTGAAAACAGGCGCGTCGACTTTGCAGGAGGCTGTGAAAATTTGGAGCCGGCAGATAGAAGACCGCAGAGAAGAACTGCGGCAGAATGAAGAAAAGATTAACCGCCATTTTGTGGATTTATATCAAATCGGTGCGCCGGTCGAGGTGGAAAATAAAGCGCTTTCGATTGCACCGCCGGAACCGGAAAAGGCAATCAAAGAGCTTGCTTCGTATTTTGTCGGACTGTTGTTTGGACGTTATTCCGAAGATCATTTTCATACGAAATCTGTCTCTTGGTGCAGTCCCTGCAAGATTGCATCTGCTTTTTCAGAGTTTCTCGAAAAACGTTTTGGAGAAACTGCGGTTTCCTTTGCTGCTTCATTTTTAGGAAAGGGAACAGCGAAAAAAGGGTTAGAAACGTACTTTGAAAAAAAGTTTTTTGCAGAACATTGCAAGCTTTACCACAAAAGGCCAATTTATTGGCAGGTAAAAAGCGGAGAGAAAGAGTTTGTTTATTATCATGGGGAGGTTTGGAAAGCCTTTGGGGAAATTGCAGAGAGCGATTCCCAAAGCGAGATACCCAAATCGATACTTTCTTCAGAAATCCCTTTTGACCGCAGCCTTGGAATTTCTCAGAATTATGAGTCATATCAAGAGATTTTGCGGAAGATCCCATAAACAAAATAAAGAGCAGACTTTTGTGAGAGTTTTTCTTCACAAAGTCTGCTCTTTCAATTGGCCGTCAAACTTTTATCTATGATTCTATTGAAAATCTGCGTTTTACATCGTTTTCAGAAAGTGCCATACTATTATAAAGGTCGGCTTCTTTTCCGATTGGAAGGGAACAGTTTTCCGGCAAGACAGCGTAATAATATCCGCCATTACTTTCTCGAAGAAAGAAAACGCTTTGACCTTTGCAGAAAGACGAAAATTGTGCCGAAAATTCATGACTGCTGTATTTCTGCGATTCCCGGAAAATCCGCAGAAGGGGAATAGAAGGATCATGGGCATAATAAAACGAGGTATATCCATTTTGAGAAGATTCATCGAAAATAGTTTCCTGTGTGTAAAGAGAATCTTGAGAGACCCAGCAGAGTGGAATTTGAAAAGTAAAATGCAGCTGTTCATCTTGATAGAATTCCGCAGTTTCCAGCTGTGAAGCGATAGAAGAGGACGAGACAGGCTGTTTATAAGGAGCTTGTCCGGAGCAACCGGGGATTCCCAGCATAAAAAATAAACAGCATTCGCAACATAATAGGATTCGAATCCATTTTTGCTTGCCCATTTTTTCACCTCGCTTTTTGAGATTACTAAAATTCATCATAATAAAGTAGGAGTAAGAAAGTCAATAAATTCATCGGAATTGTAATAGAAGGTTACAGAATTGTGATTGACTTTTTTAATAAAATAAAATACAATAAATCGGTTTATGACAAAAAATATTGGAGGAAATCATGAAACAGTTTGACTATGATTTATTAGTGATTGGAGCTGGCCCTGCGGGAATTTTTACCGCTTTGGAAATGAATCGGTTAGCGCCGGAAAAGAAAGTCCTGGTGATAGATTCCGGCAGCGCAATTGCAAAAAGAACATGTCCGGCCAGAACCAACGGTCAATGTGCGCATTGCAAGACCTGCAATATTATGAACGGCTGGGCAGGAGCCGGTGCGTTTTCAGACGGAAAACTTTCTCTTTCGGAGGAAGTCGGCGGGCATATTACGGACTTTATGAGCGCACAGGAAGCGGAACAGATGATTCATTACTGCGATGAAATCTATCTGAAATTTGGTGCGCCCAAAAAAGTGTTTGGAGAAGGCAACAAATTTGCCGATAAGATTGCCTATGAGGCCCGCAAGGAAAATATTCAGCTGATTCATTGCCCGGTACGTCATATGGGAACGGAATACAGTTTTCAGGTTCTCAGCGCTATGTATGATTATTTAGCTGCACAGCCGAATTTTGAATTCCGTGCGCATACGACTGCCGATACCATTTTTGTAGAAGACGGCCGTGCTTGTGGAGCATATCTTTTAGGGCCGGACGGAAAAAGAGAACTTGTGAGGGCTAAGCGTGTTGTGGCAGCTCCCGGCCGCGGCGGCGCAGACTGGCTGAATCGGATCAGCAAAGAAACCGGGCTGTCGGTTACCAATAACGAAGTGGATATTGGAGTGCGGGTAGAAGTGCCGAATGCGGTGATGGATCACCTGACGCAAAATCTTTATGAAGCAAAATTGATTTATTATTCCGATACTTTTGAGAATAAAGTGCGTACTTTTTGCATGAATCCGGGAGGAATCGTCAGTGAAGAACATTATGATGGACCTAACGGAGGGATTGCGGTTGTAAATGGGCATTCCTATGCGGATGAAGATCGCCACAGCGATAATACAAACTTTGCACTGCTTGTTTCTACAAAATTTACGCAGCCGTTCCATCAGCCGATTGAATACGGCCGATATATTGCGCAGTTGGGGAATATGCTTACCGGCGGCGGAATTATGGTACAGCGGCTGGGAGATTTGCTTTTGGGGCGCCGTACCGATGAGACGCGACTGCAGAAAAGCACTACGATTCCGACGCTGAAAAATGCGGTGCCGGGAGATCTTTCCTTCGTTCTGCCGCATCGTCATTTGACTTCTATCGTAGAGACGCTGCGGGCGCTTGATAAGCTGGCGCCGGGCCTTTACAGCAGGAATACGCTGCTTTATGGAGTGGAAGTTAAGTTCTATTCCGCTAAAGTCGCGGTCGATCAGAATTTTGAAACGCAGATTCCGGCACTTTATGCCATCGGCGACGGCGCCGGGATCACTCGCGGGCTGATGCAGGCATCCGTTACCGGAGTGATGGCAGCTCGTCATATTATAGAGAGCCTGAAAGAAACTGATTAAAATAAAGTTTTTGTGTGATGGCTTTTTGAAAAACAAAGGAATTTAATCATAATCGTTTTCTGGGCGCATACTTTTTGAAAGAGATTCTTTTATGGGGGTGCGCTCATGGAAAACAGGGTACGGAATTATTTTGTGGATGCTAACACGGCCAGAGGATGGATCGATTTTTACGATTCTAATTTTAGTCCTTTGGAGACGGCCATTTGCCTTTATGGCTGGCCGTCTATGATGATTTCTGAATTGATTGCCGATATTTGCCATACGGCGAAAGAAGAAGAGACCTCAATCGAGCTGATTCATGACAGCTTGGATAATCATATGGCAGGAATTATTTTGCCAAAGTTTTCTGCCGGC
>DIQY01000060.1:0-2604 GCA_002424295.1 Ruminococcaceae bacterium UBA5450
CGGGAAGCAGTGCCGAATAGAAGCGTCCAATCGATAAAATGAAGAACAAGCTTTATATAGATTTGAGGGACAGCCATGTCAAAATGGCTGTCCCTTGTTACATACAGTGGCGGAGGTGCTCGGCATGAATGTGAGCAGAGGCGATATTTTCTATGCGGATTTGACGCCGGTAGTGGGCTGTGAGCAGGGCGGCGTCCGCCCCGCACTAATTATTCAGAATGACATTGGCAACCGATACAGCCCCACCGTAATCGTTGCAGCCATCACCAGCCGCATGGAAAAGAATCCTTTGCCTACCCACGTACCGTTGACGGGAGAGCAAATCGGACTCCGGCAGAATTCAGTCGTAATGCTGGAGCAAATTCGCACCATTGACCGCTCCCGCCTGCGCGCGTATCTGGGGCATGTTGGCAGCGAGTGCCTTCGGAATGTTGACGAGGCCCTGGGCGTCAGCCTGGGCCTTTTTATCAAACAAGCTGAGATAAAGGAGGAGCAGTATGAAACGAGCATGGCTTTATTGCCGTATAGACGCGCCGGAGGATCGAAACGGCGCACTGAAAAAGCAGGAAAAACAGCTTTATGATTTTGCGGAACAGCTGGGATATCAAATTGCCGGAGCAAGCGTTGATCTTGATCAGAATACTGAATTGGAGAAGCTGATACAGGCAGCCGCCATGGGACGTTTTGACATTCTCCTTGTCGACAGCCTGTTTCATATTCATCGCGACCGCCGTCAGGCGCTTGCCTGTGTGCGTGAATTTCAAAGTCTTGAGATTGAAGTTTTTTCTCCTTTGGAAGTTTATATCTCCGCAGGGGAGGGTTCGAAATGATTGCCGTTTCTGAACGAGTCTACCTCTCCATGTTCAAGGATGAGCCGGAAGTTCTCACCGTTCCCGAGGCCGCCAAACTGCTGCGAATCGGTATTAATCAAACCTATCGCTTAGCACGGAACGGCCAATTGGGAAGCATCCGGATCACCAACAAGGTGCTGGTTCCCAAGCTGTCCGTTGTGGCGTTTCTGGTCGAAAATAACCCGTGCAGGTTTGTACCGTTTGACACCTGGCTTTCTCCGTCCGAGTGTGGTATTGTGTGTACTGCCGACGGCAGTACCGGAGAAAATCACGTGAAAGGAGAACGGAAATGAAACGAATTACAGGCCGTTTGGCCACGAAAAATCAGAAATGGTACGCCGTATTAAATTTGTATGACACAGAAGGAGTCCGCAAGCAAAGATGGGTCAGTCTTGACCTAGAGGACAAGCGCGGCACGAAAACGGAAGCCAATCACCGGCTCGCCGAGGTGTTGGCGCAGTACAACGTCGGGGATTTATACCTTCAGGAAAACATGACCCACGCGGAACGGGAACGCAACCGGATCGCCAATATGTTGGTGGAAAATTATCTTCCGGAATGGCTGGAGCAGCACAAGCCCAATATTTCAAGCTCCACCTACCTGAATTACAAGAGAATGATCAACGGAAGGATGACAGCTTTTTTCAAGCCGATGAAGCTCAAGGTAAAGGAGGTCACCGGCGACGAAATCAACGCCTACTACACGACGATCCGCTCCGACGGGCTGAAGGGCACGACGGCACAGCGCCACCACGCCATGCTGCACAGGGCTTTCCAGCAGGCGGTAAAGCGGCGCATCATTCCCACCAATCCCTGCCTGCAAGCGGACAGGCCCAAATCCGTGCCGTTCATTGGCAGCTACTACAACGCCGAGGAACTGAAGGAGCTTCTGAACTGCGTCGAGGGGGACCCGATCCGCTTGGTCATTATGCTAGCGGCCTACTACGGCCTGCGCCGCAGCGAGGTGCTGGGGCTGAAATGGTCGGCGGTAGATTTTACCGCCAAGACGGTCAGCATCCGGCACAAGATTCTGGAGGAGGAAACCAAAAGCGGCGTTGTGCTCAAGGGCTACGATGTGATGAAAACAAAATCCTC
This sequence comes from Ruminococcaceae bacterium UBA5450, assembly GCA_002424295.1. Taxonomy (GTDB): domain Bacteria; phylum Bacillota; class Clostridia; order Oscillospirales; family Acutalibacteraceae; genus Caproicibacterium. Next base: position 1,947 of record DIQY01000060.1, read on the forward strand.
CTACCGCACCCTTCCGCTGATCCCTCACATTGAGGAGGAGCTTCTGGCGGAGCAGGCAAGACAGGAGGAAATGCGAAAAGTCATGCGCGGCGTTTACGACAAAAAATATTCGGAGTACATATGCGTGGACGCGCTGGGCGGCCTGATTACCCCGCAGTATGTCAGCAGTCATTTCCAAGTCATTCTGAAAGAAAACGGGCTTCGGAAAATCCGCTTCCACGATTTGCGGCACAGCTGCGCCTCGCTCCTGCTGGCAAACAATATCCCCATGAAAATGATCCAGGACTGGCTGGGGCACTCCGACATGGCGACCACCGCCAACATCTACTCGCACATCGACAGCTCCAGCAAGCTGACCAGCGCAAACATGATTGAAGAGGTGCTTGGAGTGACCGAGGAAGAGGAAAATCCAGAGAGTCGCAAGGGCAAAAATCCGGAATAAATTCTCCGCAAATTCGAACCCTCGCAACGTGCTTATAACGCAGGAGACTTTTCCATCTTGCAATTTTCTTGCAGGAAAGCCGCAAACCCGCTTGCTCCAATTTCCTCGCAAGTGGGGGAAGCAATGCAAAAGTTGGCATAAAAACGTCCTAAAAGACCAGAAAAGCCGGACTTTTAGGACGATTGTGGCGGAGAGGATGGGATTCGAACCCATGTG
>DIQY01000060.1:2800-8257 GCA_002424295.1 Ruminococcaceae bacterium UBA5450
AACTGATTTCGAGTCAGCCCCGTTATGACCACTTCGATACCTCTCCATGTATTTTCAACCGATTGCTCGGTGAAAAGGCGATATTCAGTTGATTGCAAAATTGCAAGAAAACTGCAAGATGAAAATTAAAACTACTGTAAAACCAGAGCCGCAAACCCGCATGAATACAGGCTTTGTCGAACCTGTCCCATCGCTGACCACACGCGATTTCGAGTCAGGCCCGTTATGACCACTTCGATACGCTTCCATATTTAATTACAGATAAACTTAGAAACCCATTATAAAGTTTCCGGCAAAAATCTGCATTTCTCATTTTAAAGAATTTGCCTAAAAAAGTCAAGGGCGAAATCTCGTTTTTGCTTGACTGAAAATCAGTCAACAGGTAAAATAATAGACATAATGAGTAGATTTTCTATTATTTTGCAAAAGAGGTATATTATGAATCGAATGAACCAGGCCGCTGCAGAGCTGGCTTCTCTGTCTATTTATCACGGAATTTTAAATCGAACTGTGCCCAAGGCACTTTATCGTCTGCTTTGGGCTGATACAAAAGAAACTTTTCTCAATGCGTGGGGAGAATTTTTTGCTGTTCTTTGCGAAAGAGAGAGCAGTGAAAACTTTGCCGGGCATCTAACCAGTACAGCACTATACGATGAAAATGCGTTTTCGCTGGCTTCAGCTGCCGGAAATGTGGATTTTTCCAATTGTATGCAGGCAGCTGTAGAGCGTGATCTCGAAATTATTTTGGATCTTTCCCGTTTAACCCCCGATGATCTTTTGCAGAGCTGTGGCTTTGCAGATCTTCCGCCACTGCCGCGTTGGGAAACGGGAGAACCGGTGGAACTGCTGCGCGGGGATGCAAAGACCTGCGCACAGCAGATGGCTCAGTATTATCAGAAAAATGGATGCGGAATGTATGCGCGGTATCGGGCTTTTATTTGGAGAGATAAGCGGATTTTGCCGGTAGCGCATCCGGACAAGCAGAGAATGAATCAGCTGAAAGGCTATGAAGTACAGCGCCAAATGGCGATTGATAATACAGTCGCGTTTTTAAAAGGCTACCCGGCGAACAACTGCCTGCTTTATGGTGATCGTGGCACCGGAAAATCTTCTACCGTAAAGGCGCTTTTGAATGAATTTTATCCGCAGGGCCTGCGTGTGATCGAGATGCCAAAAGAATATTTGATGGATTTTCCGTATTTAGTGGATCAAATTGCGGAAATCCCGATGAAATTTATTATCTTTATTGATGACCTTTCTTTTTCACAGCAGGACAGCACCTATGCAGCACTAAAGTCTGTTTTGCAGGGAGGATTGGCTGTGAGACCGGATAATTCTCTGATTTATGCCACCAGCAATCGCCGCCATCTTCTGCGGGAAAGCTTTTCAGACCGTGATGGAGATGAGGTGCACCAAAGCGATACCATTCAGGAAAGCTTGTCTCTTGCAGATCGTTTTGGACTTTCCATTAACTTTATGCTTCCTGATAAGGTGCGCTTTCTGGAAATTGTTGATCAGCTTGCCTATCAGCATGACCTTAAAGAGTATATTCCCTTGTTGGAGGCCGGTGCGGAGCGTTGGGCGACCGTTCATGGAGGCCGTTCTCCCAGAGTTGCCCAGCAATATATTCGCGATGCACAGGCAAAACTAAGCATGGGAAAATCGTTGGATGACTGACAACCTTTAGAAAGAGAGGATTTTATGAAAAAAAGATGGCTTGCAGGATTTCTTTGCATCACCTTTTTTTTAATGATGGTTACCGGTTGCGGGCAGGCGCAGACATCATCTATAGTTTCCGGCGCTGCAGCAACCGATTGGCCCGTAAAGGTAGAGAATGTTAATCTTACAAAGGAACCTGCCGGTGTTGCGGTGCTTTCGGGGAATATTGCCGATATTCTTCTGAAGCTGCGGTATGAAACCATTTTGAAAGCCCGCAGTGAAGATTGTAGTCAGAGCAAACTGTCTTCGCTTCCTGTATATAGCCTTGATCAAGCAAAAGAGCTCAAAAATTTGGGCGTCGATCTTGCCCTTACTGATCAGATGCCAACACCGGACCAAACCAAAGCTTTTTCTGATGTGGGAGTCGTTTTGCTTAGCTTTTTACCGGCAGACGGAAGAGCGGATCTCAGCCGTCTTTATACAGAAGTTGGAACCGCAGTGAAAGGCGCACGCACCGGATATGAGCAGGGAGTTAAAATGGCGGAACAGGTTTTGATGGGGATTGATTCTGTTGCACGGATTATTCCCAATAAAAATATTCTGCTCACTGGAATTTATGTTTCGGATATTGATGGATCAGTTGTTACCGGAGATATGTTTCAGAATTCCATTCTGGAAAGTGCCGGTGTGACCAATGTGGCCGCAGGCTCGGAAGGTGGAAAAATGGACTTAACGGCTCTCAAGAGAGCAAATCCGCAGGTGATTTTCTGCCCATTTGTTTTAAAAGAAAAGCTGGAAAATGCGGATATCTTTGAGGGCCTTTCTGCAGTAAAAGAAGGGCGCGTTTATGAAATTGATCCCAATTATATGAAGTGGCAGGGAGAGACTGTGATGTTTGCAGTAACGGAGATCGCAGGGTTTGCTTATCCGGAATTAAAGCAGACGGGTTCTTCGTCTGTTTCATGAATTTAGGTTTCGTAAGGCGCCTGATCCAATCAACGGGAATCAAAAAGCAGTACAGTCAAAAGACTGTACTGCTTTTTTTATCGTTATCTAAAGTTATCTAGTTTAAAAAATAAATTTTCTTTATTAGAGTTCACGGGGGAGAAAACCAACCTTCCGCATTACTTTGCTGAGGGTACGGTTTGCGATCCGTGCTGCTTTTTCGGCGCTTTCATTCCAGCAGGACTGTAGAAAGACTTTGTCCTTGCTATATTTCGCATACCGCTCTTGAATCGGGCGGAGATGCTCTACAACTGCTTCTCCGACGGCTGTTTTAAAATCACCATAACCGCGACCGTCAAATTCCGCTTCAATTTCCTGATAATTTTTCCCGGTGACACAGCTGTAAATATCCATTAGATTATTAATTCCGTCTTTTCCTTCGCCATAGTGGACACAAGCTTCGCTGTCCGTGATGGCACGTTTAAACTTGCGCATGATATCTTCCGGTTTATCCAACACATAAATACAGCCATTTACATTTTCATCGGATTTGCTCATTTTTTTGGTGGGATCTTGAAGACTCATGATTTTGCCGCCTTGTTTCATGGTATAGCCTTCTGGAATTTTAAAGGTGGGGCTGTAAAGGCCGTTAAAGCGAGTCGCAATGTTGCGGGTCAGTTCCAGATGCTGTGTCTGGTCAGCACCAACTGGAACTAAATCGGCCTGATAGAGCAGAATGTCTGCTGCCATCAAACTCGGATAAGTAAAAAGCCCGGCATTGATATTGTCCGCGTGTTTTTTGGACTTATCCTTAAACTGCGTCATGCGGGAAAGCTCTCCAAATTGCGTATAGCAGTCAAGAACCCATGCAAGCTGTGCATGAGCGGGAACGTGGCTCTGAAGGAAGAACAGACTTTTTTTAACGTCAATTCCGCAGGCCAGAAGAAGCGCATAGGCTTCCAACGCATGTTTGCGGAACTGCGCCGGTTCCTGCCGAACAGTAATTGTGTGTAAATCTGCTAAAGCAAAAATGCAGTCAAACTCATCCTGTAGGCTGATCCAGTTTTTAAGTGCCCCAAGATAATTTCCCAGTGTAATATCTCCGCTGGGCTGAATGGCGCTAAATATGCGCTTCTTAGGTGTTTCGGAATTCGTTGTAGTAGGATTGGTAATCTCCATATTTGTTTTTATCTCCTCATAAAATGGTATCAGAAAAAATCAGCCGCGATCTTTCCAGCCTTTTGCAAGTTCTCCCAGGCGGTGAATTCCTTCTGCGAGTTCCTCATCGGTAGGAGAAGAATAATTAATGCGGAAGCTCTGGCATGGCATGGTGTCGTCGGTGTAAAATGCGTTGCCGGGCACAGCACAAACTTTGCATTCCTTTACGGCAGCAGCGCAGAAATCAAGCATCGGGATAGAATCCGGCAGTGTACACCAGATAAAAAGCCCACCTTCAATCGCGCGGTAAGGCATCAATTCTTGATAGGGAGCCAAAGCTTCCTCTGCAATGGTATATTTATTGCGATAAATCGTGCGCAGAGCAGTCAGATGTTCCGAAAGATCATAATGAGTCAGAAAGCGATGAATGACCATCTGGCTCCAAATGTTGGTATGGACATCCTGCCCCTGCTTGCAGACAACCATCTTTTGAATCAGCTCATTGCCGCAGACCGCGTAGCCGACACGCATGCCGGGAGAAACGATTTTGCTGAAGGTACCGCAGTAAAGAACACGGTTATCAGTGTCCAATGTTTTGATCGCAGAAATCGGTTCGCCGGCAAACCGAAGTTCTCCGTAAGGATTGTCTTCGATGATAAGAATATCATACTCCTGCGCGAGCCTGTAGATTTCTTTCCGCTTTTCCCAACTGGTGGTGATGCCGGTAGGATTCTGAAAGTTTGGAATAATATAAAGGAACTTAGCGCGTTTTTCTTCTCTTAGCGCTTTTTCGAGTTCGATCAGATCAAGACCGTCGTTCTGCAGGGGAATTCCGCGCAGACGGGCATTATAAGAACGAAAAGTGTTAAGAGCCCCTAAAAAGCTGGGCTCCTCACAGAGAACCACGTCGCCTTCATTTAAAAGAGATTTGGAAACGAGATCCATAATTTGCTGTGCACCGCTTGTGATGATGAGCTCGTCGTTTTCATGATAGATATTTCCTCTTTTCAAAATCTCGCGTAGATCTTCACGCAAAGCGGGTAAACCTTCGGTAACACTGTACTGCAGCGCATCGATCGGGTGGTCTTTCATAATGGCGGTACTGCATTCCCGCAGCGGGACAACCGGGAAGGCTTCCGGTGCAGGATTTCCAGCAGAAAGAGAAATAACATTAGGGTCGCTTGCATACTTTAAAATTTCGCGGATAGCAGAGGGCTTTAACCCCATTACGCGGTCAGCAAATTGATAATCCATATAAATTAGCCTTCTTTCTTTTAAACTGAAGAGTGTGTTTTATCTTAATGATTACTTTAAATTTTATTCTATCACAGAACGGCCGATGATTCCAGAAAAAAGTTCATCTTTCCGGCGGTTTCTGACAAAGTTGTGAAACCCGATTTCCTTATAATAGAAATATCACAATCCCTGTGTCTTTCGGGAAATTTGGAGTCGAAAATAATGCCGAAAAACGCAGAATAAGAAAGGATGGCTTTCTCTCTATGACAACGACGAAAAGCAGAGCAGCGGACAAGCCTCAGGAAGACGCACTTTTCCGGAATCTGTGCGGCCAGATTGCCTTTTTTGCCCTAGGGCTGCTCTGCTCAAAAGCAACTGTATTTGGGGAATATGCCCCGTTTGGGGTTGCACTGGCGGCGGCAGCGCCGGGAACCTTGATTTGGGGAGGTACGGCAGGTG
>DIQY01000060.1:8502-17553 GCA_002424295.1 Ruminococcaceae bacterium UBA5450
ATCTTCTTCCGGGAACTGCAAGAGTTCCAGTACATTATTTGGCGGCGCTTTTAGCAGGCGGAGCACTCAGATGGGCTTTGAATGACTTGGTTAAACCAAGCCAAAAAGCGTTGCTTTCGGGGGGAGCCGCAGGGCTTTCGGTGCTGTGCACAGGACTTTGTGTTGCAGCTGTCAATGGGGCTTCTGGAGGGAGCACAGCTCTTTTTGTGGCAGAGTCTCTTTTAAGCGGCGCGTGGGGCTATTTCTTTGCCCGCACTTTGGAGGTCCTCTGGGATAAGCCTTCTACTGCCGGCCTTTTGCCGCAGGACCTTTGCTGCTGTGCGTTTTCGGCCGGAGCAGTATTGCTGGCACTTTCCGGCGTTGCCGTGGAAGGGGTTTCTCTTGGAAGAATCTTGGCTGTTTTGTTCATTCTTTATGCAGCACGGTTTGGCGGCGCTGCAGGAGGAGCCGTCTCTGGAATTGGAGCGGGAGCGGCTTTTGCGCTTTCTACAACCGGACTAAATTATCTTTCCGGCGCTTATGCGCTTGGAGGTTTGATGGCAGGCTTATTTTCGCCTTTGGGAAAGCTCGCAGGAGCTTGTGCCTTTGTAATGGCAAATGTGATTGCCTCTTTGCAGGTGGGTTCAACACCGATTGTTTTTGCGGGAATTTATGAAGTCGCGATTGCGACGGTCGTTTATATGATATTGCCCTCTCGCGTCGGTGCCAGATTCTTGCGTTTCTTTGTAAGAAAAGATGACGCTCCCCGCACGGATGGACTGCGGCGGTCAATCGTTTCTCGATTGGATTTTACTGCACAGACTATGGAAAAAATATCAGATACGGTAGAGCAGGTCGGGGATAAATTGGACGAAGCAGATCAGCTTGAGAGTGCGCGAGAGCATACCATGCCGACTTTACCGGGCAAAAATCTTGCGCGCGGCCTTCTGATCCAACAATTTTCAACCGTTGGAACTGTTTTAGAAGAGATGGCTTCTGATCTGGAAATTTATGAACGCTGTGATTATCAGACAGCGAGAGCGGTTCGGGAAGTGCTGCGGGATTTCAACTTGACCCCGGTAGATGTAAATTGCGTGGTAGATCGGTTTGGCCGAATGAAAGTAGAAGCACTGGCAACACGCAGCGGCGCGGGAGTTGTTAATAAAGCACAGCTTGCGCAGGAGATTTCGCGCACCTGCAGCCGTCGCTTTAATCCGCCGGTCATTGTGCGTATCGGTGCCAACTGGCGGATGGTTTTCGGCGAACGAGTTCGCTATCGCGTATTGGCAGGCTGTGCGCGTCATTCGTGTAATAATCAGAAGCTCTGTGGGGATAGCTATCAGTATTTTTCAGACGGGCAGGGCCATGAGATTGCCGTTTTAAGCGATGGAATGGGAACCGGAGGCCGTGCAGCTGTTGATGGAACAATGGCTGCCGATGTCTTTTCGGATTTGATGAAAGCGGGGATTGGATTTGACAGTGCGCTTAAAATCGTCAATTCTGCGCTTGTTGTAAAATCTGTTGATGAATCGCTAGCAACGCTGGATGTTTTGAGCCTTGATCTTTATACCGGTTCAGTAGAGTTTTATAAAGCAGGTGCGCCAATGAGCTTTGTGCGCCGCGAGGGAGATGTGATTCCCATTGATGCGCCTGGAGTGCCGGTAGGAATTTTGGAAGAAGCAAAATTCCATAAAATCAATGAAGCGATTGACGCGGGCGATTTGATTGTTCTTTTAAGTGATGGAGCACTTTCCTCAGGAGCTAACTGGATTGCGGATAAAATTTCCGGTTGGGATGACCGCATGCCGCAGGAATTGGCAGAATCCATTGTAGCAGAGGCGGTCGCTCGTCGTGTAGACGGTCATGATGATGATATAACAGTGCTTGTATTTAAATTGATTGACAATCACTGACCGAAAAGTTGCAATTTGCTTACTGTCATGATATGATTCTCCTTGCTGATTTTTATTTTAAAAGCAGGAGGATTGTGGTATGCTGTTTGTTTCTGGGGTATTGTTTATTTTAATTGGCATTTATATTGGAATCAAGATTTACCGAAAATCACAGAATCAGGAAGAAGAAAGATTCGGAAGAATTCCAAAATTCTTAACTTTGCAGGAGATATTCGAAAAGTTGGGAGAGCATCCGAATTTTAAACGGAACGAGGTCGTTCGTCTGCAGGGCGTCCTCTATTGTGACCATGCGGAAGAAACACCACTTTCCAAAACTTCGGCGATCTATTATGAAAGTCGGGCGGACGCAATGGAAAAAGGTGGAATCGAAAAGTCGATCTTTGAACGTTCCAGCCAAAATGTTCTTTATTTTGAAGAGAAAACCTCAGGCAAACGGATTTATTTGGATCTGAAAAGTTATGGAAAATATGCACAGATCCTTCCTGTATGCTTTGAAACGGTCTTGATCGATTCTCCTGATTACCAAAAATTTCAGGACAAGCTTTCTTATCAGCCCGAAAATCCGGATAATTTTCGAGGGTTTAAAGTAACGGAAGGATATCTTCCCGAAGGACAAAATGTTTTTGTAAAAGGCAGGCTCATAGAGAAGGAGGGGAAGATATGGATTTTCCCGAATGCAAGGGATCCTTTCTTTTCCTATCATCAGCAATGTATATCGAAAAAAGATAACTCCATGAAAGTGGCTGCAATCGGAACGACGGCTGTTATGGTGATTTTAGGGGCCTTTTGCCTCATCACATATTTTCAGCATGGCTTATAAATGTAAGAACTAGAACTAAAAAAGGAATCTCCTCTGTAATGCTCGAAAAGCTGCAGAGGAGATTCCTTTTTTAGACTTAAAAGTTTAAAGAACCTTTTTACGGTCAATCTTACTGATTGTGAGACGACGGCTAATATTTTTACGTAAGAGCGTATAAATAACGGAGCCAAGAGGAATTGAAAGAAGCATCCCAACGAGGCCCATTGAGTTTCCACCCACTGTAACTGCAAGCAATACCCAAATAGGAGGAAGTCCAACACTGTTTCCAACGACGTGAGGATAAATGAAGTTTCCTTCAAGCTGCTGCAGAATCAGGAAAAAGATTACATAGTAGATTGCCTGAATGGGATCTACGGTTAAGATCAGGAGGCCGCCGATGACTGCGCTGAAGAAGGAACCGAAAATTGGAATCAGAGCCATAAAGGCGACAAAAACCGAAATTAAAGAAGCATAGGGGAAATGGAAGATATTCATTCCGATAAAGCACAGAAAGCCCAGAATACAAGCCTCTGTGCATTGGCCTGCAATAAAATGAGAGAAAGTGCTGTTCGTCAGCCGACAGAGATTCAAAAAGCGGTCGACCTTTTTTTCCGGCAGATAAGCATAAAGAAGACGCCGGATTTGTCGCTGCAGTTTTTCTTTTTGAGCCAGTGTATAGATTGCAAAAATACAGCCCATGGTAAAGGTGAAGATTCCGCTGAAAACATTTGTGGCAACTGTAATGGTGGAGCCCATAATATCGGAAAAAGAAGAGACGACTTTTTGCCCCATCTGAGTAAAAACTCGGTTGATACTGGTCCAGTCGATTTGAATTTTCCCCAATTCTTGTTGGATTTTAGGAAAGCTATTTCCCAGATCCTGAATCCAAATCTGCAGCTGATTAAGGAACGCAGGCGTATTTCCAATGAGCGTTTCAAAGGTGTGCAGAAGTTCCGGCATCACCTGAAAAATGATTGCAACGATCAATCCTAAAATTAAGACAATCGTCAAGATAAGGCACAACGGACGGCGAATGTGTTTCCATGTTTTGGAGTCTGCATATTTTCGGTTAACGCCTGCAAAAAGTCGGGTCTCGATTGCTTTCATTGGAACATTAGCGACGAAAGCAAACGCAAGACCTAAAAGAAAAGGCTTAAATATATTGAAAATCCACCAAAAGACATCAGAGGCGTAGCGGAGATTCATAAGAGCCAGAAACAGCACGATTGCAAAAGCAATTAAAAACATGAGCTGCTTTGTATTTTGCCGATTGAATTCCACAATACCAATCCTTTCTCCAAGAGATAAAACCCATTTCGATTTCTTTATTGTACTCCATTTTAAGGGGCATTACAACTGATATCTTTTAGAATGGAAATGAAATCTCCTGTATCTATTTACTATCATTTTGTCATAAAAAAGCTTATAATAATCACAAATTAAATAAAAAGGAGAGATTATGATGCGGAAAATTACAACTGTGAATACAAGAGTGATGCTGCTTTGCATCTCGGCGGCGTATATCGTCCTAAGTTTAATTTTGCTCTGCAACAGCAAAATTTCCATGCAGAATGTCTGCTCTGTTTTAGGGATGGTTCTTCTTGTAATGGGTGCAGTCAGCATTGTTTGGTATTTTTTTAAAAAAGAATATCTTGACCCCGGCCGTTTTGGCTTTGCAGTCGGAGTAGGGGAAGGAATGCTAGGTTGTTTTGCACTGCTTAGGGGGGAGAGAGGTGCAGTCGTCATACTGCAGATTTTGGCGTTCTGCATTTTATTAGATAGCCTTTTAAAACTGCAGTATTCTATGAATCTGCTGCAGATGAAATTTCGCTTTTGGTGGGTTGCTCTGCTTTTGAGTTTTGTAACGATTGGATTAGGAATGACAGCCTTAAATTATCCATTTGGAGATGAGATTTTTCACGCAAAATTTACTTATATTTCGTTGATCTTGGATGCTGTAATCAATGTTATCGTTGTTCTCTTTCAAAGGGTTACACAAAAACAGATTGAAAAAGCATTACTTTCAGCTGAATTTCAAAAAGAAGAGAATGGTTTTGCCGAAGATGAAACAAAAGAAGAATGACATTTAAAATTATAAAACTTCAATGCCTATAGAAAAGACTTTGCCACAAGAGAAATTTTCTCCTTATGACAAAGTCTTTTTTATTGTTTCTTATTTTTGCAGTTCTGACTGCAAGATCTTTTCTACCTGATTGCGGCGTTCAAACAAAACACATCCGCCTGCATGTTCGTCTTTTAAAACATCATGCTGTCGTAAATTTTTAAAAAATTGACTTTCAAGTGCCTGCAACAGGGTAATCCCTTTTAGGTTGCGGTCGCTGTAGGGAGAAAAAGGACATGGTTGTACGTCGCCGCGGGGGTCAATATGAAAAAATCCTCTTCCTGCAGCTAAGCATCCCCCGGAAGATTTTTCATCGCCCGGAAAGGAAATCAGAACGGGACTAAAATCGCTGTTTCTCAGCATTGCAAGTCTCGAACTTAGATAGGCGCGCTCATTTTCTCCTGGGGCAAGCAATCTGGAATCTTCAGTAACAGGAACATATTCGACGAAAATGATAATTTTGCAGCCGCGGAATTCGAGATCTTGGAGAAATTTGTCTCCGGTTACTTCGGTAAGATTCTGTGTTGTTACCGTAACAGAAACGCCAAAAAGCAGGTGTTCTTTTTTCATGGTTTCCATAGCGTCAGTGACTTTTTGATAGACACCGTCCCCGCGGCGGAGATCGTTCTTTTCTTGCTTTCCTTCTATGCTGAAAATGGGAATCAGATTCCGGCAGTGTTTTAAGAGGGCTAAAAAGGATTCATCCAACAGAGTGCCGTTAGTGAAGATTGGGAAAAGAATGTTAGAAATCCCCCCCGCTTTTTCGAGAACGTCTCGGCGCATAAAAGGTTCTCCGCCTGCTAGAAGAATAAATCCGATTCCAAGAGACTCTGCTTCTTTAAAAATTTGCTGCCAGTCTTTCGACGACAAAAGGCCGGAAGGCAAATCCTCTGTGCAGGTTCCATTGGAGCGGGCGTAGCACCCCTTGCAGTGCAGGTTACACTGGCTGGAAATGCTGGCAATCAAAAAGGGCGGAATATGATGTCCCTGCGCTTCCAGCTCTTTGCGGCGGGCGGTACCTGTTTTGCTGGAATGGGCAAAAGCTGCCATAAAAAGGCTTTCTTTCGGATCTTTCAGCGTGGCACGCAGAATTTCTTTTACGATTGATTCGACCCCGTTTGCTAAATAGGTTTCCAAATTCCATGAAGATTCCATTCGATTTTCCCCTTTTGCAAAAAAAGATGCCCCATACAAGTTGCTTTGTATGGGGGCGTCTTTTTAAAATTCAGTAAAATTAATAAGCGCTCGTAGAAGTAGGCGGAACCGGATTCTGAGGAGCATTCAGACCAAGCTCCGAAGGGTCCAGCATTCCGTTTTGAATTGCACGATCCCTCAAAAAGATATAAAGTTCTGCAAAGCTTGCGTGTGTATAAGGCCGCAGAAAGATAAAACCAATTCCAAAAGTCATCCCGCAGAGAAGGACCCAGCCGATAAAAGAAAGTCCAAACACGAAAATGGAACCTTTTTCTCCCATTGTGAGTTGATTGCTGATTTGCCGTGCGCGGGAACCGGACAGGTTTGGATTATCACTGAGAATATAGTTGACCATGCTGTAGCGAAGAGAGGCAATAATTCCAGGAATCACAAACAAAAGTGTCCATCCGAAGATGATCAGATTGGTAATGAGTTTAACACCAACGGTATTGAGCCAGTTGGCGGTAAATCCACTGAAGATTGCAGAAAAGCGCGTATCTCCGAAACGATTATGTACATAAAAGCGACTTTCGCCGATCTCGAAAGCGGGGCTTACAAAGATATTGTAAGCAATCAAAAGCAGCAGAAGAGGAATGACAATTATGAAAATTAGGGGCAAAAGATGGTTAATCCCGAAAAAGTGAAGAAAATTATAAAAAGCATCTTTAAAGTCATGTCTACCCCCGTAATAAGAATAGGGATTAAAGTTATCCGGAATCTGATACATCGTTTTTACGGATGATCCCTGTGAAAAGGAGCTTCCTGTTAAAATAGCACAGACAAGTGATGCGCCAAGGCACAGCCAATAGCGCCCCCTCAGGGCAAGTTTAGCATTCGATTTAATAATACTGCGATCCCACATGGCGTTTCCTCCTTGTATTTTGTCGGATGTTTTATAGAATATTTTGTCGGACAGTTGGGTAAGTATTTTCATTATATCAAAATTATTGAGAAAATCAAATCAAAATAAAAAAGCCTCTTTGAAAAGATCAAAAAGGCCTGGGAATTATCCATTCAGATTAAAAATCTATTTTTGGGGTCAGATATGCAACTAGTTCATCAATCTTGATACGTTCCTGCTGCATCGTATCACGGTTACGGACAGTAACGCAGTTGTCCTCTTGTGAATCAAAATCATAAGTGACGCAAAATGGTGTGCCGATTTCATCTTGGCGGCGATAACGTTTACCGATAGAACCTGTTTCGTCAAAATCAATCATAAAAGATTTCGAAAGGGTTGCATAAACTTCGTGGGCTTTTTCAGAAAGCTTTTTCGAAAGAGGGAGGACAGCAGCCTTAAATGGAGCAAGAGACGGATGCAGATGTAAAACGACACGCACGTCTTTCTTCGTTTCGTCAATGACTTCTTCATCATAGGCATCACACAGAAAAGCCAACGCAACGCGGTCAGCACCGAGAGAAGGTTCTACAACATAGGGAAGGTAATGCTCACCGGTTTCCTGATCAAAATAGGTGAGGTCCTTGCCGGAATGTTCCTGATGGCGCCCTAAGTCATAATCGGTACGATCGGCGATTCCCCAGAGTTCCCCCCACCCGAATGGAAAAAGATATTCGATATCGGTTGTCGCTTTGGAATAGAAAGAAAGTTCTTCTTTTTCATGGTCGCGCAGACGTATATTTTCTTTCGTAAGCCCCAAAGAGAGCAGCCAGTTTTCGCAGTAATCTTTCCAGTAGTGGAACCACTCAAGATCGGTATCCGGTTTGCAGAAAAATTCACATTCCATCTGCTCGAATTCCCGGGTGCGGAAGGTGAAGTTGCCGGGCGTGATTTCGTTGCGGAAGCTCTTGCCGATCTGGCAGATGCCAAAAGGCAGCTTCTTGCGGGTGGTGCGCTGAACATTCTGGAAGTTTACAAAAATTCCCTGTGCAGTTTCGGGACGCAGATAGATTTCGTTTTTAGCATCTTCAGTAACGCCCTGAAAAGTTTTAAACATCAGATTGAACTGACGGATATCAGTGAAATTTTCGCCGCCGCAGTTTGGACATTTGATGTGATTTTCACGGATGAATTTCATCATCTTTTCATTGCTCCAGCCGTCTGCCGGTTCGCCGGTAAAGTCTTCAATCAGTTTATCGGCGCGATGGCGAGCCTTGCAGTCTTTACAGTCCATCAGGGGGTCGGAAAAGCCTCCGACGTGACCGCTTGCGACCCAGACTTCCGGATTCATTAAAATAGCGCAGTCCAACCCGACATTATAGGGGCTTTCCTGAACAAATTTTTTCATCCATGCTTTTTTAACATTATTTTTAAATTCAACGCCAAGAGGGCCGTAATCCCATGTGTTGGAAAGACCGCCGTAAATTTCGCTGCCGCTGTAAATAAAGCCGCGATTTTTACATAAGGATACGACCATGTCCATCGTTTTGTCGGTTGCTTTCATTTTAATAATTCTCCCTTTATTTTTTCTTAAAAATGACCAATTTGCTTAGAACGTAATTGATGATAATAACGAGAATATTCGAGATGATTTTTGCACTCAGATTAGAAGTATGCAAAACTTCAAGGAGCAGCCACATGGTGCCCATATCGACACCTAAAGATAAGAGGCGTGCTCCGACAAAAGTTGCAATTTCCCATAAAAGCTTTTTGGGAGTAGCTTTGCGACTTTTAAACACAAATAGTTTATTGGTGATAAAAGCAAAAGCAACACTGAGAATCCATGCCAAAAGGTTGCTGGGTTCCCATGCACAGTGCAGTATATCGGCCATTAACCAGAAAACTACAATGTTAATGACTGTTGTGCAGACGCCAAAGAATAAATAGGAGAGCATTTCAGGGGAAGTGAAAAACTTCCATAGCTTTTTAATTTTTTCCATATCCCAGCCCTTTTCCAATAAAATTGCTTAGATATTTAGTTTATCATTAACAAAGCCCGCTTTCAAGGGCTGATAGATGATTTTTGTATTTTGTCACTTGACTTTTACAGTCGTTTTCTTATATAATAAATAAGCTTCCTGTTGAATAACAGAATTTCGGGGTGTAGCGCAGCTGGTAGCGCGCCTGCTTTGGGAGCAGGATGCCG
>DIQY01000093.1 GCA_002424295.1 Ruminococcaceae bacterium UBA5450
TTGAAGGATATGAGTTCATAATGAACCTCTTTTTTACAATTTTTTATTCTTCAATGTAAAAACTGGTATTCAATAACATTGTTATGATTATTGCGTAACTGTAATTAACATGTACTTGCAGTTATAAACAATATTTATACAGTAGCAAAGTTTTTGTCCGAACGGAAATAGCATTTTGCATAAAGTTATGTTGCTTTGAGTCTGCCGAAAAAGCTTTAAAAAGCTCCAAAAACGATGGCCAGAGATTCAAGCTGTTAGGTACAAGTTAAAAACTCTTTCATATTGGGAAAGTCACAATCTCACAACCACCTATGCTTAAAATACAACCACTCATTAAAAAATATTGGAATCCAAGTTGTACATTCATTATACTAGAAACGTACGAAAGCGGTGAGCAAATGGAAATAGAAATTAAAGTAGATAACTCCTGTAAAGAGCCTAAAATTATCGTTATGACCAATCAGGTAACAGAAGAAATCAATAATTTTGTTAAGAGAATTTCACAAGTGGCACCACAAATGCTTGTTGGATTTCGAGAAGGTGGTGCTAAAATCTTGGAACAGGAAAAAATTAGCCGGGTCTATGCTGAGAATAGAAAGGTCGTAGCCGTTGCAGATGGTAACGAGTATATCCTGCGATTGCGCTTGTATGAACTCGAGGAACGATTGAATAAAAATTGCTTTGTCGGAATTTCAAATTCGGAAATTATTAATTTGAAAAAGGTCAAGAACTTTGATCTTAGTTTGACCGGCACGATTTGCGTTAAGTTCAACGATGGTACAGCTACCTACGTATCGCGCCGATTTGTTGCCAAAATTAAACAGATACTTGGAATATGAGGTGAATAAAATGAAGAAAAAAACGAAATTTGTTTTTTCTTGCTTTTTCGGTGCAATGCTTGGCTTAACGATTGCTATGATTATAACAATCGTTATTTCAGTGGTTCTTCACGATGGCAAATATTATGCAGTTTCCCCGGAATTAATCAGTACTTGTGGGAACGAAATAAATGCTGTAATTATTCAAACAATTCTTTCGCTGTTCTATGGAGCCGCATGGGGTGGAGCCTCTTGGATTTGGAGTATTGACCACTGGAGTATTCTGCGGCAAACCATTACGCATTTGGTTATTTGTTCAACAGCAACTCTTCCGGTTGCATATTTTGCCTACTGGATGCCTCATAATGTCAAAGGAATTTTGATATATTTCGGTATTTTCTTTGTTATTTATCTGATTATCTGGATTTTCCAATATTCAAGTATGAAAAAACGATTACAACAGATAAATGAAAAGCTTAATAATAATCATGACAAAAAGCATGAAATCTGACAGACATCCAATCTCTCTAATTTCTAACGTAAATACTGCTCTCTGCATACCCATGAAACCTTGATTTTACTAGATTCGTGTCATAACGCTCACACTGCTAGCAGAGCCGTCGAATTTGACGGCTCTGCTTTTGCTCGGCTTTTTTCTATTTGCTCACTAAAGCTGACTTTTTGATAAGTAAAATGATGTGAAAACACTTAACGTTAATTTATATAAAATAAAAACTTTATAAATTAAAATACATTTGCAAAGAAGAACTTCTTCAGTACGAAAGTCACCCTAACAGACCGTACGGTTTAATGGGTAAAAGTGAAGCATCTCGATTTCTTTCATAATTGAAACAATTGAACTCATAAAAGCTGACGCCTTACTTGATCTGTCCCCTGAACTTTAACGAATAATTAATTCGTATTCATTTTTTGTGATATACTTATTATAATGAAAATAAAGTCATCTAGAAGGGACCGATGATATGAAACTAGTGATTACCGCTGCTCCATGCAAAGTTGTTTCGAATAGAGATTGCATGGAGTAATAATCTATTCGGGTAACTTTGCGCCTTTTCACTTTAAATTAAGGAGTAAAGTACCATGAAAAATAAAACTTTGATGTTAGGATTTTCTGAAACGAATATCACGCCATTTACACCGATAGAAACCGTAGGCTTTGGCCGCGCAGATGAGATGTCCCGCGGTATCCTGCATCCGCTTTCGGCACAGGTGGCCGTATGGCAACTGGATGAAGAACGATGCTGTGTCACCACCATTGATCATATTGGCTTTTCAAAACAGCACGCAAACACTCTGCGGAACGAAATGGGAAAAGTTTTGTGCATTCCCCGCGAAAAAATCATGCTCTGCTTTTCCCACTGCCATTCCGCGCCGAATGAAAGTGCTTCACCGGAGTATTACCGCTTCGTGTGCGGCCGTGTAAAAGATGCTGCTGCACGAGCCTTGCAGGACATGATTCCCGTGAATGCCGCATGGGGCAACGCTTTTACCAATATCGGACTAAACCGGCGCAAAGGCTGTAACGCACTAGACCGGCGAATCGGAATTCTGAAAATTTGCGATCCCAGAAGCGGTGAGCTAAAGCTCCTGCTGCTTCGCCTGACCGCACACAATAACGTATTGAAGGCGGATAACTATCTGATTTCCCCTGATTATTTCGGTGCTGTCCAGGATACTCTGAGTAAAGAATTCGGGTGTCCAATCATGGTGACACAAGGGGCATCAGGGAATGTTGCGCCGCGATATTTCAAATCTGCTATCAATCCGCCTGATGCTGGCGATGAGCGTTTCATTCGCTCGAATACAGCACTTCAAGATATGGCCAAAACCGTGCTGCGCGACGTAAAACCCGTTGTTGCGTGCCTACGTTCACAGAAAATCGATCGCCTTGCCATGTATTCGCGTCAGATCACATTGAAAGCAGATGTGCCGTCTTATCCGCGCGCTATGGAAATTGCGAACGAGGCCCTAAAGTTTTGCGGCATTGACGGTACAGACTGGCTAAAACAGGTGCAACACCTACTCCAAAATGATATTCATCAGCAGATGGAGGAAATCGAAGTGCAATACTTCTCCCTCGGAGATGGTTGTCTGTGTGGCGTCGCCAACGAGGTAATGGTGGAATTTGCCCTGCGTGTCTCAGAATTGCTCCATGATAATTTCTTTTATTTTGGCGGCTATACCAACGGCTGTACAGGCTATTTCCCAACGGAAGAAGAATTCGACAAGGGTGGCTATGAGGTTTACTGGTCCATGCTAATTTATTATGTATACCATGACCGAGTGTTTCCCCTGCGCCGTGATTCGGCATCTGAACTAATTCGGTTTGTTGTGGAGAAAGCTCCGAATATTTAGCACTTCTTTTGAATAATAAAAGACGAGCAGCCTTGATGGGTTGCTCGTTTTATTTCATGCTCTATAGTAAGCATTTTATAGAACCTGCAAAATACGACATCACGAAAAGCTGGATTTCTCAAATTATAATATTAACGATCTGCCGGAGGAATATCTAAACGGAGCCCCTAAATTTAAGTCTTACAAATACAAAGGAGAAAGCCCTATGATATTAATCGTTAACGAAGATGCAAATCATTTTAAAACCCTAAGCGAATTTAAAAGCAGTATGTCAAGAGGTAGAGACGTAGAATTTAAGTGGAAAGGAATCGACTACACTCTCAGTTCAGTCTGGCCGAACGGCAAAATGAAATTTTCAATTGGGCCATGCACTCGCGTAGAAAAAGACTGTACCGTTTATGATGCCGTTGATGAACTTTTGGAATACAAAGTAGGCGGTGACAGGCTACGAGATATTATTACACAGGCAGAAATTATTGACAGGACATTATAATAAAACCTGCGCAGACACATTCTTTTGCATTTGGTAAAACCCTCTGCTCTCTTTTTCTTCTTGCTTTTTTGATCTGCTGCTTATACTGCTACATCTGATGCACCAATCTGGATTATCCGCTGACCGTTGACATGCTCCTGCAAACGGTGGGAGATAGAAAGCACTGTCCGTCCCTTGGCAGCACGCTCCAGTGCATCCAGTACATGGCATTCCGTGTTACTGTCGAGATTCGCAGTGATCTCATCCAGCAGCAGGATTTCCGGTGATGCCGCTACGGCCCGCGCGATAGAGAGAAGCTGGAACTGACCCTGCGAAAATGCGGCTTCCGAAGCGGGCGTATCGTATCCGTCCGGCAGGGCAAGAATGCTATCATGCAATCCTACCAGTTTGGCCGCACTTTCGACCTGCTCCCGGCCGACGGCTGGATCAAACAATGAAATTTGCTCCGCAACCGTGCCTTCTACCAGATGGAAGGACTGCTCCACATAGCCAAATAGATGTCGCTTTTTTTCGTCCGGAATGTCAGAAGCCCCCAATCCTTCAATCAGCACCCGGCCTTCAAGCGGTCGATACAGCCCCAACAGCAGTCTAAAGACGGTGCTCTTGCCTGCACCTGTCCTTCCGACAAACGTGACCGCCTCTCCTCTGCTCACTGTAAAGCTCAGATTTTGCAGCACGTCGTTGTTATCGTCATACCCAAAACGTACATGGTCGAATCGGACGATAGGAGCCGCGTCTGAGCCTTTTTTTGCGTTGGAATTCTTCGGCATCTCCCGCTCTGGCTCAGCCAAAAACTCATCGATCCGTTTTACTCCCGCCACAGCGGACTGGATGTTCTGAATTTCCATTCCTAGGCTCTCCAGCGGTTCGAACACCTGGCCTACATAGGCGATCACAGCCACTGCCGTGCCTACACTGATACCGAAGAATTCACGGATACCCCCTCCCATCGCAGCACAAACCATCATCACAGCAATAACGCAGGAACGGACAAAAATGACGATAGGCGAATAGATGGAATCATAGAGATTTGACTTGTCCGTTGCGCGGTAGCTTTCACTAATATAATCATCGTAGCGTTGTTCCATGTACTGCTCCCGAAGCAGCACATGAATCATACGGATATTGCGGATGGTCTCAGGCACATGATTATTCACCTTGCTCACAGCAACACGGTTTTCAAATTGTGCGCTCAGCATCCGCTTCTGAAACAGGCGCGTCATGGTAAAAAGCAGCGGCGTAACCAGCAGCATCAGGAAACCAAGTCCCGTACTCTTATAAAAAATTACGACCAAAATGCTGACCACCTTACATCCGTCGGCAAACATACTGATAATTCCGTCCGTAAAAAGAGAATCCACTGTATCCACGTCGTTCACGAAGCAAGAGGCAATTTTGCCAGCTTCATGGGAGGTAAAATAAGCTGCAGGCAAACGGTGAAGTTTGACACAGAGTGCGCTGCGCAGGCCGTGAGTGACTTTCTGACCAAATACGGTTATCATCACATTCTGCCCGGATTCCAGCAAGCCGGACAGAGCGATAAACCCAAGATAGGAAAGCGCCAGACTTATCCTGATTCCCCGTCCCGTCGTAAGATTGTTGACCACCCGCTCCAAAATTAGAGGTGGAAATAGTGCCGTTATAACAGCCAACACGATCACGAGTATGGTAAAAACGCTCGTCGCGGTGGATGTGGCAACAACCAGACGCAGCACCGTACCGAGGCTTTTTTTATGTTTCATGTCCGCCGCCTCCATTTATCTGTTCCAAATAAAGCTTTGCATAGTCAGGATTTTTCTGCATAAGTTTCTCATGCGTGGAGAAAATGCTCCTGCCACCGTATAAAAACAGCACTCGGTCAAATGTGGGAAACTGATACAGCCTGTGGGAGAACAGAATCACGATTTTATCCTTCGCCAGCACCCGCAGATTTTCCAGTATGGTTTGCTCTGTGCCTTGATCCAAAGCGGAGAACGGATCGTCCAGTACAAGAACACTGCGGGAATTATACAACGTCCTGGCGAGTGCCACGCGGGCCTGCTGCCCTCCGGACAAACGCACTCCGCCGCTGCCCACCGGCGTATCAGCACCCTGTGGCATCTGTCGCACCTCTTCGTCCAGACACACTGCCCGCAAAAACGGTTCAATTTCTCCTGGCTCCCCCAACCGGATATTTTCCGCCAACGTATCGCTGATCAGTTCCGGTTCGTGCCCCATGTAGGAGATCAGCTGGCTGCGTTCGCAGTGGCTCAGCTCTCTGAGCTCCCGCCCGGCTACGCGGATGCTGCCGCAGTAAGGGACTTCACCGATGAATCCCTTTCCCAACGTAGATTTCCCGCAGGCCACAGGTCCCGTCACCCCAATGATCTGCCCCGGATGGGCAGAAAAGGAAATGTCTTTCAGTACGGTTTCTCCATCTGTCCAACCCACGGATACGTTGGAAAGTATCAACTCGATTGGTTTTACATTCGGCAGGGATATGGAGTCCAGCCCTATGTATTCCTTCATCAGCGGCTTGATGCGCGCCCAGGACACCTGGGCTTTCTGGACAGCGTTAAAGAGCTTAGCCGCATGAGAGGATTTGAGAGCCATTTTTGTGAAACAGGAGAGAAAGGTGGTAAAGGCGGCGATGTCCCAACTTTTCCACCCCGTGCCCAGCACATTTTGTGCACCTAGATATAAAATCAGCACTGCTCCGCACATGGATATGATGTTGTAGAGCGGCTGCATTGTGTTTTCCCAGAGATTCGCTGCAACAGCGCGTTTTTCGTAGTCGCTCAGCCGTACCTCGTAAGCAGCATCCCGGTTTTGCTCGCAGCCATAGACCCTATAGGTCACAGCGTTAGAGACACGATCCATCGTAGCCCCATTTAAGCGTCCGGCGCTTTTTTTATAGGCAGCGTTGGTTTGGGCAACCCGTCCTTTGAGATGTCCGGCGATAAGGTAGGCAAATGGTGTAAATGCGCAGGAGAGCAGCGCCAGACGCCAATCATAGGAAAAAAGCATGACTGTATATGCCACCAGTACCACGCCAGTGTCAAAGACCTCTGTTGTAAATTTTCGCATTCCCTCCACACATGTGTCCACATCTGCCACGGCTTTTGTCATGACAGAACCGAGGTTTTCTTTTTCCAGTTTCTCACGACTCATATGAACAAGACTGTTGTAAAGCATATGGCGCATATTACGGCTCGTGTCATTGGCAAATCGGCGCACGCCGAAACGTTTAAGCGCTCGCATGGCTTGCACAAATAGGATCACAGAGAGATACAGTGCCGCCAGTGATACCATAGCGGACACAGTTTTATAGCCTTTCATGATATCAAAAAGGCACTGCGCAAGCTGCCCCTCGAAATAAGGCCCTGCCACCATCCCTACGTTATAGAGAATACCTGAAACTGTGACCAGTACAAGTGGTCTTGTCTCCAACCGGAAGTAGGACCAAATGTGATCCGGCTGCGGAACCTTGTGAATCCGCTGATGGCTCATTTTTTCCCGTCCCCCTCCAAAAAGCGCTGGGTCAAATTGGGAAAGCCCGCCTTGCTCTCAGCCTTGGAACGAGCGTAGAGCATATTCAAAATACGGCAGAATTCTGTGTTGTCCTCTGGCGTGAGCGCTTCTTCCAGCCACTCATAATACAATGCCTCCACAGAGGCTTTGGAGTTTTTTAGGCTGTCTGCCTTTTCCGTAGCATATAGAAGCTGACTGCGTCCATCCTCCGGGTTGGGCTTGCGAATGAGATAGCCCTTCGTCTCCAAACTCGCTGCGCGGCGGGCAGCTGCGCCCTTGTCCAATGTTAAAAGCTCCCGCAGCGTCGCCTGCGTGATACCGGGGTTCTTCCGCACTGCATGGATAAAATCATATTCTGCCGTGCCAACGCCATCTGTTTTTAGCATTCGCACAGTGAATTTACTTACCTCGCGCGCAATCTTTGTAATCTGCCGTCTTGTACTGTCCATTCTTCGCACTCCCAATAAAATAGATGTAGTATCAACTAATTGGATGATACTACATCTGTTTTTCAATGTCAACATCACGCAAAATTTTCTGTTTTTGCAGTGCTTTTTTAAAGGACCCGCTATTTCCAAATAAAAATCATAAAGAAATCTTCAAGTTGATTTTTTAATAATAAATTTCTTGCAAGCACCGTGCTTCAGAAAGCAATAAATGAAGTCGACTTCCAACTGAACAATTTGAGTTATTTGATATAAACAGCCCTATTCAAAATCTTTTGACAAGTATTAATCATTGAGTTTAAGTGATAATATGGCAAAAATAATTTTGAATGCCCGTGAGCACATACTAAGTACGGCAAAGGCCATTGTAAGTACACAGGGCATTGATGCACTAAACATGCGCAGTGTATTCCAGGGCTGCGGAATTGCCCTTGGAACCATCTACAACTACTTTCCGACCAAGGCGGACCTTTTAGTGAAACTGATGGCCGGTTACTGAGACGATTTTTTTATAAAAGTTGAGGACTATTTGCAGGAGAAGCACGACTTTTACACCACGCTACGCTACATTTTCAATTTGCAATCTCAGTATGTCAACGCTTTTCGGCTTGAGTGGCTTGTCCCATCATTGTATCAAGCCCTTGAAGGTGTTCAAAAGGGTGTTACATTAGAGCAGCGTTACTTGCAAAGATTCACGCAGCAAATTGAATCTCTTATATTTAAAGCGCATAAGGCAGGCTATATTTTTCCAAAAAAGATGCGAACGAGATACCGCACAATTTATTCAATTCAATCTGATAGCACTTTCCCGGCAGCATACGATTTTCTGTGATCTGTTTGAAGAATTTTTAAGGGAACTGCTATAAAACGGGAGAATTTTTTATGTTGATGCTGTCAATTATTTGCATGTGTCTGGCGCTCCTCTTTTACTCCGTAGGCGTTTGGGGCGAAAAAATTCAGCATCGGCTTAAGGCCTGGCATCTTGTCATGTTTTGATTACACGCAAGTCGCAATCACTAGACAATTTTCTTCCTCCTGTCTATCACACAGGATGTTTTTTTGCTTGCAGGTCAGGATGACCATTATGTGCCGATTGACCAACTCTCAGAGCAAATCAAAACGCTTACAAATGTGCGCTCTCTCACCTCTCGTATGTTTACGGCAAAAGAATCGGCGGGCAGTCATTGTCAACTGGGAAATATTAGGCTTGTCATTGACGTAATGCTGAACTGGATTGAACAAGTATCCGATTTGTCGCGTCCCGCTTATGATTTCACGGTGTAAGCCATTCTTTTATTTTGTTTCTTATGGTATACTCAATTAAGATTAATAAACTTGTCTTAAAAGGGTGGAAATAATTGGCGAATAATCACATGGAAAAATGTTTGACCAGCGGAAAAATCACATCATCAATGTTACGTTTTGCGGTTCCCATGATCATTGGAGATTTATTACAGCAATTATACAACATTGTAGATACATTGATCGTCGGGCAATTTGTGGGCAGAAATGCACTTGCAGCGGTAGGTTCATCGTATACCCTTATGACGTTTTTAACTTCTATCATGATGGGAATGTGTATGGGCAGCGGTACCGTTTTTTCTATTAATTTCGGAAAAAATGACGCTGGGCACCTGAAAAAAAGTATTTACACCTCTTTTTTATTGATTTTAGCATGCACGGTTATTCTGAACCTTGCCGCATTTTTGCTTATCGATCCAATTATGTATTTCCTTCGGATCCCTACAGAAGTATACACTTTGACGAGAAGTTATCTTTGGATTATCTTTTGGGGAATCGGTGCCACCTTTTTTTACAATTTTTATGCCTCGCTTTTACGCTCCATAGGAAATTCTGTTACCCCCCTCGTTTTTCTCGGCATTTCGGCAAGCCTAAATATTTGCTTGGATTTACTATTTGTACTTGCTTTTCAATGGGGTGTTGCAGGTGCTGCGATTGCAACTGTAATTTCACAAATTGTATCCGGTGTGGGGATTATGATATATGCACTAATTTTTTATCCGGAATTTCATATTCACAAAAATGAAAAAATTTCAGAGCCTGGTCTGTTAAAAGAGATTTCTCATTTCTCATTTATGACTTGTATCCAACAATCCATCATGAACTTTGGAATTTTAATGGTTCAAGGGTTGATCAACAGCTTTGGAGTCATCGTAATGGCAGCATTTGCGGCAGCCGTAAAAATTGATTCTTTTGCTTACATGCCGTTACAGGATTTTGGAAACGCTTTTTCGATCTTTATTGCACAGAACTATGGAGCAAAACAATTAAAGCGCATTAAGCAGGGAATTCGGAGTGCATTTATTATAACCGTACTATTTAGTGTATCTGTCAGTGCTATTGTCTGTATTTTTGCGAAACCGCTCCTGTTGATTTTTGTACAACCGCAAGAAACAAACGTTTTATCAATCGGGATACAGTATTTGTGGATTGAGGGTGCCTGCTATTTTGGTATTGGTTTTCTATTTTTGTTTTATGGGCTGTATCGGGCACTGCGAAGGCCAGGCATGTCGGTAGTACTGACAATTATTTCACTTGGGACTCGTGTTACGCTCGCATACATATTAGCCGGAATCCCTCAAATTGGGATCATTGGGATATGGGTGTCGGTGCCCATAGGATGGTTTCTAGCAGATCTCGTTGGAACATTCTATTATCATAAATTAAAAATCAGAGAACAAAGGGCGCAGAACGTTTTGATGAACTAATTATTTGTTATGAAACCTGATGAATCCTTGCTGCAAAAACACTTTCCCAAAAATTAAGTAAATTAAATTATTTAAAATCCCACTATATTAAATTTTAGCCATAATGGAAAAATCCACTATGGCTTTTTCTATATTATTTAGCATTGTTTAATGAAAGATTAATTTTTTATAACGATAGTTTGTTATATAAATAACGTTATAATATTGTATTTATTAACGTTATGCGATATACTGATGTCATTAGATGGAAGAGGGGATAAAAATGAAACCGGGAAAAACGAAGATGTCGGATATTGCAAAAGCGCTTAATATCTCTACGATTTCCGTCAGCCGAGCACTCGCTGGTCAAAGTGGAGTCAGCGACGAACTAAGGAACACAATTCTGCTTAAAGCAAGCGAAATGGGTTATCTAAAGCCAAAAAGCCCAGCAGATTACAAAATCCTTGTACTCCACCAAAAGCCGTTCATCCAGGATAACAGCAACTACAGCCATATGCTGCAGGGAATTGAAAAAGCTCTGCAGAAGGTCGGCTGCAAATATGATACAGAATTTGCAGATAAAGAATGCCAGGATAAGCTTGTTCTGCCAAATAAAATCGAGTGGGGTTCTCATTATGACGGCATACTTTATATTGGAAATTTTGAGAGTTCCTATGTTGATTTTCTTTCACAAAAGATTAAAAGCCATGTATATTACACAGGTGATTCATTTTCAAATGATTCTGACAGCGTCTGGTACAATTTTAGCCACGGAGCATATAAGCAATGCGAATATCTGGTGCAGAATGGACATGAGCGGATTGGATATGCTGGAAATACCAAGAGCTATGCAGGCAAAGAAAAACTGCTGGGCATCATTTCGAATCTGCAACAACATGGCTTGCCTGTTAAAAATGAATTTTTTATCAGCACAGATGAAGATTTTGAAGAAAAAATATGCGAATTAGTTTATAAGGATGAACACCCTACTGCAATTATCTGCCAGTGGGATTTTACCGCCATTAAATTGATGCACTATCTGCATGAAAAAGGGATTCAAGTGCCGAATGACATCTCGATTGTCGGCAGCGGTAATACAGAGATGTCATCGGTTTGTATCCCAGCGCTGACCACCTTGGAATTGCATATTGATTATGCCTGCGAAACGGCTGTAGACCTTCTTTTAAAACGGCTTCGAAAGCCCCAAAAGCCATCCGAACATATCCAAATCGACAGCACACTTGTCGAACGTGATTCCGTAAAAGCACTCCGATAATTATTTTCACGCACTCAACAAAACGAAGGAGATTTTTAATGGAAAAGGATATTTTATTGAAATTTTTTAAAGATCATAAATTTTCCTATATGATCGGTATCTTTTTCATGCTGCTGTCTTCCTATATTCAAACACTTTTTCCGAAGATACTCGGCAATACCGTTGATATTTTCAAAAGCAGCGATTTTGATCGAAACTCTGTCTACACCAATCTCCTTTATATTCTTCTCATCGCCGCCGGAACCTTTGCAGCTACCTATGTCTGGCGCAATCTGGTCATCGGCAATGCACGAAAACTAGAGTGCTATCTGCGCGAAAAACTATTTGATCATTTTGAGGCACTATCCCCCGAATTTTATAACCACAGAAAAACCGGCGACCTAATTGCTTATGCGATTAATGATATCAATGCTGTTCGAATGACCTTCGGCCCGGCTACCTCCATGTCAATCAATGGAATTGTCGTATGTATGATCTCAATTTATTCCATGTCGAATGCCATAAATTGGCAGCTGACTTTGCTTTCATTGTTACCTGTACCGGTTATGGTCTATATCATGTACACGATCGGAAAAATTGTCAAAAAACGCTTTCGGCATGTGCAGGAGACATTCTCGGAAATTTCTGACCGTGTCAATGAAAATATCAACGGGATCCGCGTTATCAAAGCTTATGTTCAGGAAGACGGCGAAGTCGCAAGGTTTCAAAGTTTAAACAATCAAATGGTCGAAGCAAATCTGAGCATGGTAAAGGCTTCGGCTTTTTTATCCCCTCTCATCGAACTATGTTTTACAGTTAGCTTTGTGTTCAATCTTATCTGGGGCGGAAATATGGTTTTAAATGGCAATATTTCGCTTGGCGATTTTGTCGCTTTCAACGGCTATCTTGCGATGATTTTGGCACCCGTTCTTTCCATCGGCAGAGTAATTACCATTATCCAGCGAGGCATGGCTTCTTTGAGCAGACTCAATGATATTATGAGCATAAAACCAGATATTAAGGACGAAGGTAAGATTGAAAAATTTCCGCAAAACGCTTCCATTGAGATCCGCAATCTTACTTTTATCTATCCAAAAGCAGACACAGCGTCGCTTCATGACATCAGTCTGACTGTACCGAATGGTCGATCGCTCGGCATTATCGGAAAGACGGGTTCCGGAAAAAGTACGCTGATCAATTTGCTCTTAAAAATGTATAACATTCCAAACGGAACCATCTTCTTTGGGGGAAAGGATATCAACGAATTGCAGCTTTCTGCACTTCGTGATGGATTTGGCCTTGTGCCACAGGATAATTTTCTTTTCAATGCCTCGATTGCCGATAACATCCGATTTTTCAAGGATATTTATACTGATGAGCAGATCATACAAGCGGCACAAGATAGTTGTATCTACCAAAATATTATGGATTTGCCAAACGGATTCGAAACAATTTTGGGTGAACGCGGAGTCAATTTATCAGGCGGACAGAAACAACGAATTTCAATTGCCAGGGCTTTGCTAAAGGACCCGGAAATTCTGATTCTGGACGATGCGCTTTCCGCCGTAGATACGGTTACTGAATCGGAAATCCTGTCAAATCTCCACCGGGTACGGCAAGGAAAAACAACGATTATAATAGCGAGTCGGATTTCAGCCGTCATGGACGCCGATGAAATTATCGTGCTCGATCAAGGTGAAATTTGCGAGAGAGGAACTCATGAACAGCTGCTCGCTGAAGGAGGCACTTACAATGAAATCTACCAATACCAGTTCGGCAAAAGCAGCCCAGCGGATTTCTGTGCCTCATAAAGCCAAAACCTTCAAAAGGCTGTTGGCACTCAATCTGCCGTATTGGAAACAGATTCTGCTCGCTTTTGCCTGTGTATTGCTTGTAAATGGCACTATGCTTGCCAAACCGTATATTTTAAAAATTGTCATCGACGATTTCTTAACACAGCACATTGAACAGCATGGGTTTTATTCTCTCGTTGGAATGGGCACTTTATATTTCATTGTGGTGGCACTCAGCGGCTTTTTTAGCATTGCACAAGTGAATTTGATCAACAAATCCGGGCAGGAAATCATGCGAAACTTACGCAGTCGAGTGTTTAAAACCATTCAGCTCCTTCCTTTACGGTATCTCGATCAGGCATCATCCGGCAGCCTGATTACTCGCGCCACCAACGACGTTGAAGCGTTGAGTGAACTTTACACCGACGTGCTCATTAGTCTTTTTCAGGATGCTTTTTTAATTCTCGGTATCATTGGTGCGATGCTGATCATGGATGTTCAGCTCACACTCGTTTCCTTCTGTGTAATTCCCGTGATGTTTACTGTTATTTTTCTGCTAAGGAAAAAAATCAAGGAAAATTTCCGAAAAATTAAAAGCCTGATCGGCCACATCAACGGTTTTATGGCTGAAAACATCTCCGGAATGAAGCTGATTCAAATTTTTCACGGAGAAAAAGAGAAAAAAAGGCAATTTACAAAATTGAACGATGAATACTATAAAGTCACATCGTTTCAGGTTTGGATGAACAGTTTTTTAAAACCAGCCTCGCTTGTTTTTCAAAATCTGGCGGTTGCCATTCTCATCTGGTATGGCATGGACAAGATTGCGGGCGGAACGCTGCAAATTGGCGTTCTCTATGCTTTTACGACCTATATCAAACAGTTTTTTGACCCTATTTCTGACCTTGCCGACAATTATACCAACATTCAATCTGCCTTTGTATCGGCGGACCGCATCTTTGAGTTGCTAGATCAACAGGAAAGCCTCGAAGATCTTGACGAAGGTCTCTCCATGGAGCATATCGGTGGAGAGATTGAATTTAAACATGTCTGGTTTTCGTACAATAACCGGGACTGGGTCTTGAAGGATATCAGCTTTACCATTAAAAAGGGGCAGACGGCTGCTTTCGTTGGGCAGACGGGCGCCGGTAAAACCACGATCATCAGTCTTGTAAGCGGCTTTTATAAAATTCAGAAAGGTAAGATTCTGATCGATGGCATCAACATCAACGATATCAAAAAACGGGATTTAAGGAAAAATATTGCTGTTGTGCTACAGGATGTATTCCTGTTTTCTGAAACAATCGCAAAAAATATTTCTTTGAACGACGATATCGATATGGTTCGAATTCAAGAAGCCATTAAGGTCGCGCATGCTGACAATTTTATAAACAGTCTGCCCGGCAAAATTAACGAGCCCGTTATGGAACGAGGGAATACGCTTTCCGCAGGCCAGCGGCAGTTGATTTCCTTCGCACGGGCAATTGCCCACGATCCATCGATCATCGTGCTCGACGAAGCTACCGCCAATATCGACACCAAAACCGAAGTTCTCATCCAGAATGCCATCGTAGATATTGCCCAAAATCGCACCATGCTAATTGTTGCGCACCGGCTTTCCACGATACGCGATGCTGATCAGATTATCGTATTAAAGAAAGGTGAAATCGTAGAAACAGGAAACCACGCTGAACTGATGAAAAAGGCCGGCTATTATAAAAGCATGGTTATGGAAGGAATCAACAAGGGCGGTAACCTTATCGATTGACTGGACTTCTTTTCATTTTAATTCGGATAAAAATTGATACCGCTTTATTTTTCCCCACATAACAATCAACCTTGCCGAGATATAATATCCATCATATCTCGGCAAGGTTTTCAGACGTAAACGATAAAGTTTTAAAAGATTTTATTGAAAACACAAAAGCCAAATAACAAAGAAAACCTGGGATAAAACAAATTATCCTCGTTTAAACCATGCTTTCATCGTATCGAGCACCTTGATGAGTTCTTCCTCTTTAATAATATATGGCACCATAGCGTACATATAAGTAAGGAACGGACGGCTGAATACTCCGTGCTGATAAGCAAACGCCTGAAATCCTTTTAGCGTCTCCTGGTCATAAACTTCAATACAAACACATCCGCCCATCATACGCACTTCTTTAATACGTGGATCTGAAAAGTTTTGCATTTCTCTCTTGGTGATACCTGCAATCTTTTGAATTTTAGACATATAATCTTCTTTTTCAAAAAGTTCGATCGACTTAAGCGCTACACTACATGCAAGGGCATTCCCCATAAATGTCGGTCCGTGCATCAGTGCATGAGTGGGATCATCGCTGTAAAAGCCATCATAAACCTTATGGTTTGCAACGGTAACCGCATGACCGATATAGCCTCCGGTCAATGCTTTGCCGAGCACTAAAATATCCGGCAAAACCAGATCCGCAACAAATCGGTTACCTGTACGTCCAAATCCGGTAGCGACCTCATCAAAAATCAAAATGACATCATACTGATCACAAAGTTCTCTTGCACGTTTTAAAAAGGAAATATCATACATCTGCATCCCGCCGGCGCCCTGCAAAAGCGGCTCCACAATAAAGCAGGTCAGCTGATCTCCATAGTTCTGAAAAGCCTTTTCCAGCGCAGGCAGTTCTGTCGGAATGTGGATCACACCTTTTTTCTCTTTAAAAGCAAAATGATAATCCTCGTCGTCCCCCACCTTCATCGCCATAAACGTGTCGCCATGATAGGCATGGTTTAGTGCAAGAATTGTATTGCGTTTGCTGCCGCGGTTAACATTGAATTGGATCGCCATTTTTAAAGCGACTTCTACTGCAACACTGCCGGAATCGGAGAAAAAACAATAATCAAGATCGCCCGGCAGCCATTCCTGCAGTTTCTGGGAAAGCTTCAAAACAGGCTCATGCGTCAAACCTCCGAGCATGACATGAGAAAATTTATCTACCTGTGATTTAATGGCTTCATTCAGCACAGGATGACAATATCCATGAATAACGCTCCACCATGACGATACAGAATCAATTAATTTCTGATCTTTCGTGTAGAGATAAACACCCTTTGCATCTTCTACTTTAATCGGTGTCTCCATCGTTTTCATTTGTTCATAAGGATACCAAATCATTTATTTTCACCGCACCTTTCAACCATAAAGAGAAGCAAGCAGCTCTCCGTCCATTTTTAATTCTGTATCT
Source organism: Ruminococcaceae bacterium UBA5450 (assembly GCA_002424295.1). Taxonomy (GTDB): domain Bacteria; phylum Bacillota; class Clostridia; order Oscillospirales; family Acutalibacteraceae; genus Caproicibacterium. Next base: position 16,621 of record DIQY01000093.1, read on the forward strand.
CCGTCCTGCACACAACAAAGGATTGGAACTCCGGCACGATGTTCAATCATATTCGCGTTATCTTCTTCCATTTTGTCTCCGGGATGAAAATGATTCAGAATAATTCCTTTGACTGTCATATTTTTTTGCCTCATATATTCAATTGTAAGTACGGTATGATTAATTGTCCCAAGGCCTGCATTAGCCACAATAACGCAGTCCATATCAAATGCTTTGATAATATCCTCCAGCCAAAGTTCTTGATTGTTCATATTAATCGGACAAAGAATTCCACCGCTGCCTTCCATTGTGATGTAGGGATGTTTTTTAGCAAGTTTATTATAATATTCTTTTACAACCTTTAGATCCACTGGGTTTCCCTCTATTTGAGAAGCTAAATGAGGAGACAATGCTACTTCATAAACATATGGAATCAATTCTGAAAGATCATCTTTAATTCCTGAAAGTTTTTGCACAAGAGCGGCGTCTCCGGGGATTAAAACTCCATTTTGATCCCGGTCATTTCCAGACGCGGCAGCCTTAAAATAAGTTGTATCAAAACCAGAAGAAATCATTTTTTTCACGATCAATCCGGTGACATACGTCTTTCCTACATCCGTATCCGTACCGGTAATAAAAAGATTTTTACTCATTCTTTTCCCTCGCAATCAGCTTTTAAAACACCGTATTTTTTTAAAGTATTCCATCCTATTTGACAGTTGCCGTTTTAAACAATCTACTGACCGCCGGATACATTTTCTGTACCAGGCAAGCACAGCAGAAACAAAGTACAACATCACACGGGATATCGATCGGAAAACACGAAGCGAAGATAAGAGCCCATGTAATCGGCGTATGCATATAAAAATTTAAAATAAAGTACTTATATGGCAGCCCAAACACATAAACAATTACCATTGCCGCATAGCAAGCGATCAGTAAATGCTGCAAATTGACAGGCTGTAAATGTTTGATCATCATTCCTGCAACCCATGCGCCGGCTATAAAACCAATTAAGTAACCAAAGCTTGGATTAAGTACATATCCCGGCCCTCCTCCGCCTGCAAAAACAGGCAGTCCAACCAATCCCAGGCCGACATATAACGCAGCTGCAATCGTGCCGCACTTTGCTCCGAGCAGCAATCCTGACAGCAGCACAAACAGCAACTGCAATGTGTAGTAGTCTCCAAAAGGCAATGGAATGTGGATATAAGCACCGACGGTTATAAATGCAGTAAACACCCCACACATGGCCATGTCATGAACCGTAATTTTATTTGTCAACTCATCATCTCCTATTTGGTTTACATTATAAAATAGAATTTTTTAATTGTCAACCGTTAGCCGTAAATTAGGTTTACAATTAAAGCGAACAATTGAAACTTTCGACAATTTATGCTATTCTTTTTATGCTGATAAATGTTGATATGATAGGAAGGAGTGCACAATCGGATGGATCTTTCCATAGAGATCAAACAAAAGCAAACGCTTACCCCACAGATGATTGAAACCATGAAAATCCTGCAGATGAATGTACAAGATCTTTCCGAATATCTGGAAAAAGCTGCACTTGAAAACCCAGTTTTTGATATGGAATCTTCTGAAAACACATTGCCGGATTCTCAGGAACAAGAAATTCAAAAAAAAATAGAATGGCTAGATCGTACCTCTCCAATTAAGAATTCATACAAAGAGAAAAACAGTTGGGAACCATCTAATCCATTTGCAGAGGAACGAAAATTTCAAAATAGTGAAAACGATTCTTCTCAGGATCTTTTTTTTCAGCTGCATCTTTCCAATTTTTCAAAACCGGTAGCACGCGGGATCAAAGAAATTATATTGAATCTGGCTCCCAATGGCTATCTGGATGAACCCATCGAACAAATTGCCAAACGGATCGGAATCTCGAAAGTAGAAATTGACCAGGCTTTAAAAATCGTCCAATCTCTGGAGCCTGCCGGGATTGGCGCGCGATCTCTATCGGAATGTTTATGTCTGCAATTAAAGCGCCAAAAAAAGGGTGGACTGCCATTGCTGATTGCTGAGCATTATCTGAAAGAAGTTGGCGAGGGACATTACCACCGCATTATGAAAGAAACACATGCTTCCCCTGCCGAAATTCAGGAAGCCTGTTCTATTATTCGTTCCCTAAATCCAAAGCCCTGTTCCAATTATGGGCAGGAAGAAGAAACGCAGTATATTACTCCCGACATTTTTGTGTTTTCCCAAGATGGAAAATTAAGGGTATCTCTCAATGACAACTGCCTGCCCTCTCTGCATATTAGCGGTTACTATCAAAAGCTTCTGCAGAAAACAGATGATTCACAGGTAAAGTCTTATCTCTCTGGAAAGTTCAAGCAGGCACAGTGGCTTGTCCAAAGTATTTCTCAGCGTCGGGAGACGCTGCTTTCCTGTGCCTCTTGCCTCGTGCAGGAACAGCAGGATTTTTTTCTAAAAGGCAGCTATCTTAAACCTCTGTCTCTGCAGGATATTTCTCAGAAACTCGAGATTCACGAATCGACTGTAAGCCGTGCAATCAAAGAAAAATATCTTCAATGTGATCGTGGAACATATCCTTTGTCCTATTTCTTTTCCCATCGATTAAAAGGGCTAGAGCAGGAACAGGATACCTCTGCAGCGAAAGCGAAAGCGCTCTTAAAAAAGCTGATTCAAGAGGAAGATAAGAAGAAACCTCTCTCCGACCAAAAACTATCCCAACTCCTTGGAGCACAAAAAATCACATTATCCAGAAGAACGGTCGCAAAATATCGAGAAGAATTAGAAATTCTTCCCGCTTCTGGACGCCGAAAATATTAAAAAAAGCACGGAAGGTTTTAAATACCTTCCGTGCTTTTTTATTTTTCTTTGTGATTATTGCGAGACGGAATCTCATATTCACGAATCTTATATTGCAAATATCTGCGTGAAATTCCTAAATAGTCGGCCGCTTTTTCCCGACGGTTTTGGCATGCCGCAAGTGCTTCCAATACCTTTTCTTTGCTTGGGCCCCCTACCTGCTTTTTGGGCTTTATCTCTTTTTCCGGTTGTATCATGATTGGAGTAGTTGGCTCTGTTCTTAAAATTCCGCACGGAATATTGCTAATTTCCCTTGTAGCACAGGGAGTCATTACGACCATCCGCTCCACAAAATTACGAATTTCACGGACATTCCCCGGCCATTGATACTGACAAACTTCTTCCAAGACTTCATCAGAAAAGCTCTTCTGCAAATTATATTTCTGACAAAAATAATGAAGAAAATGGAGACAAAGCGGCACGATATCTTCTTTTCTGCTGCGAACAGGCGGAATGATCAACGGAATCACATGGATTCTATAATAAAGATCCTCTCGAAAAGTACCATTACGCACCATTTCTGAAAGGTTCCCATTCGTTGCAGCAATTAATCGAAAATCAACTTTCTTAGACTTAATTGCACCAATTCTTTGAATACTCTTTTCTTCGATCATACGAAGAACTTTTCCCTGAATACTCATCGGCAAAGAATTGATTTCGTCCAGAAAAAGGGTACCGCCGTCTGCTGCTTCTACCAATCCGGTTTTTCCCTCTCGGTTTGCTCCTGTAAAGCTGCCTTTTTCATAGCCAAATAGCTCTGCTTCAATCAAATTTTCCGGAAAAGCCGCACAGTTTACCGCAATCAATGGTTTATCTTTGCGTTTACTATGCTCATGAATATAATGTGCAATCACTTCTTTGCCGCTGCCCGACTCCCCATAGAGCAGAACCGTAGAATCCAGCGGTGCCACACTGTCTGCAACAGAAAGCAACTGCTGAAATTCTGTACTTTTTGCGACAATACAGGTCTTTTCGTTTGCTTTCGGTTTCAGTGTTGTGTCATTCAAGATTTTATTCTGTTCCCAAAGGGTATGATGCAAATTCTCAAAGTCCTGCACATCCTGCATCAGCATAACCACATATTTAATATTTCCATGCCCATCAAAGATCGGGGTCCCCGTTACAATTCGCACACGGGTAGCTCCGTCTACTTTCTGAAAGTCCTGATAATACTGAAGGCGGCTAACTCTTCTCTTATACCGACAGACGAGGTCAAAAACACAAACATCGATCACTTTTGTAAAGTCATGAACATTCATCTTCAGATATTCTCGTCTCGGAATATTTCTCCAGTTTACCATCATGGTATTCATAAAAATAAAATTGCCTACAGAATCATAAATTGCAATTCCAGCATCAATATTGTCCAATACTTCGGTTAGCGACAGCTGCTCAAAAAGGCTTCCAAACGAAAAAGATTCCTGCAAATTGTACCACCTCCTGAGCGCTTAATTTGTTATTATCTTATCATAAAAATGGGCCATATGAAAGAGTTAAATCAGTTATTTTTCATAAAGCAGCAATGATCCGAACTCGATATTTTCCTTTTAACAGGAACTACCAAATTCGGATAACTTGTTGTTTTTATAAAAGTAAAATTTTGTCAGATCATTTCGCTGAAGGTCTGAATTCTGGTGCGAATCTGCTCATAGCTGGTATTCTGCTGATCGATCTCGATCGTCAAATAAGGATACCCTGCTTCTCTCAAATCGGCCTCAAAATACGGCTGATCATATTCCTCAGGATCGCAGAACTTCATCATGCAGGTAACGACTCCCCCTGCCCCATTTTCTTTGCAAAGATTTACCAGCATTTTGCCGCGCGGTTTCCCGTCTTCATAGATCAGGCTGCATCCATGACGGCTATTCCACTGCAACGCAAGGCGTTTTAGTCCGCCGCCACCTTTTTCCGGTGTATCTGTACGATATTGCCGCATTTCCTGTGCAAGATCATCACCGATAACCGCAATATGATTTTCTGTAAAAATGTCGAGCAGTTCTTCAGGTTCGCAGGTGATACCCGTAAGGATCACCTTTTTCCCGGTAAACTGATAGACCGGCAGTTTTTTAAGTTCTTCTACAATCTCACGGACAATCGCAGTATGTTCGCTCTTCTCGTAGAAAAAGGCACTCTTCATCACTGCATGGCGCACTTTCGGTGTCACAATATCCAAATGGTCGTTTGCAACCTTTGCAAATTCACGCATAACAGCATTATGTTCATTATAAATTGCAATCGTCTCTGCAAGCGCTTTTTCGTTCATCATTTTTCCGGTGATGGTCATCAGCATCGTCAATACGTTTTCATACTCGCTGATCAGATACTCGACACTGGCCGGAGATTTTCGGTTCTGAGGATAAACAATCGGAATCATTGGAATAGAAGGAACGCCAAAACGCCAATTCTGCGTCATGCAGCGAAAAGTATCACACAAAACCGGGATAATCACTGCAGAAAGTCCCTGATAGGCGCCGGAAAGTCCCAACTCCATATTGGACTGCATAATCGGGCAAGCAAACGGCGGCAAATAGCTCTTTGCCAACTTTAATTGCGTCTGGCCGCCCCAAAGTCCCATTGGAATCATACCGGAAGCATGAACCAGTTCTTCCGGTGTATAAACCGGAAAACAACCAACGACCTTTTTCCCCTGTTTGAGATAATAATCAAGGCGTGCGCGGGGATTTTTACAAGCCTCCTGCAAGAAAGCAATATTGCTCTTTAAATCAGCCATTCACTTTTGCCTCCTTATTTTGTTTCATAACTTCCACAAGCCCTTGAATACGCGTTTCAAATTGGGCCTCACTGTAATTTCGATAATCTGCCTGATCTCCATCAAAAGAAGTGAATGGGATTCCCGCCTGCGCGGAAATTTGGCGCTGAACTTCCATCATCTGACAATCCATAACCTTGCAGCTACGATTGACGTGATAAATAGTGCCTTCGCAATCAAATTTCTTGAGTGCTTCCATCCGACGAGAAATCATAGTCGTTGCATTATCGCCGTTCGTTGAAGCAAAGCAGTAGGCACGAGCCATTCCGTCGAGGTCTTCATATTCAATCGCCCATGCTTTTCCGTAACTAGAAGCCACCATATTGATTCCGTACTGCTTGAGTGTATGCAGGTTGTGACGCAGATACGGCCAGCAGGCAATTCCATCCCAAGAAATACGGTACTCTTCCTTCACAGGATAAGTAGAGTTTCCTTCTTTGATATGTTCTTCAATTTCCTGATTGAGCTGCTCGAGGACCGCTGTAGAAGAGGTCTTACCACGGTTACAAACCATTGCAGACATATAGTTGAAAAGCTCAAATCCGCTTAGCGGAGCCGGTTTACGATCCATGAGATTATTCGCACGTTCCCAAAGATAACTGTTTTTTTGAGAAATCTTCATAACTTCTTTAAAACGGTCATCATCCCATGTTTTTCCGGTGAATGCACAAAGATCTTTGATCAACTGATCAATCTGTGCACGCACATAACGCACACGGGTCTCGGTCACATAATCGCAGGGATTATAACAAGTATCAATAAAGAAAATTGGAATGTTCATCTGATAAGCAAGATTTTCATACCACTTTGTGAGCTGATTGCAGATATTATTTGTCAAAAGCAGGAAATCCGGCTTTACCATTTTTCCCCCATCCGGAAGCTCCACTTCGCTCTCGTTGTTCAACACAGAAGCATAAGCGAGATTTACCTTTGCATAGGCACAGAGATCATTGGAATATCCCAGAGGCCCTTCACATTCCTGCAAAAACGGGTCCGCCTGATGGCGGGCAGCAATTCCCGCTGAATGATTTTCGGGATAAAGAACATTTAATCCCAGCGTTTCTGCAATTTCCTGTGGAAAGATAGAAGCAGACCATCCAACCTTTTCACCGCGCTTTTTTGCAAGTCTAGCTTTTTCAAACAACGCCGTTGTCTGCTCATTCAGCATCTGCATTGATTTTGGTTTTGGACGTTTTGGCTTTAGGGCGGGAGTTTCCGCCGCATTTACCTGAGTCGTTCCATTTTCAATCATATTACCTGACCTTCTCCTTCGTAAATTTTTCCCATGCCAGAATTGCGGCGCCAATGGCTCCGGCAGACTGACACAGGGGGTGTACCAAAACGGGGCATTCCATTTCACGCTCCATTGCATGGACAACCCCGATATTTAACGCCACACCGCCACTCATCGCGACATCCGGCGCTTTTCCAATGCGCAGAGCCATTCCGGCAACGCGCTTTGCAACCGATTCATGAATTCCCGCAGCAATATCTTCCAACGGAATATCCGAAGAGAGTTTCGAGATCACTTCTGATTCAGCAAAGACGGTACAGGTATTACTGATATTGGCTGGGTGACTGGATTTTTCAGACAGCGACCCGAGATCATTGATATCGACATTCAAAATCTTCGCCATCACATCTAAAAATCTACCGGTGCCAGCGGCGCACTTATCATTCATCTGAAACTGTATAAGGTGTCCCTTATCATCGATCCGCAGCGCTTTTGCATCCTGTCCGCCGATATCAATCACCGTACGGACAGTCGGCAAAAGATAATGAATTCCCTTCGCATGACAGCTCAATTCGCTGATTTGTTCATCTGCATAATCACATTTCATGCGGCCATAGCCGGTAACAATTGTATAACTGATTTCTTCCGGAGAGATGGAAGCTTCCTCAAAAACTTGTTCTTTTGCTTCCTTTGGCCCAATTGTTCCGGTCCCCAATGAGATCACCTGATGTGCAATGATTTCTTTTCCATCTTTT
>DIQY01000010.1 GCA_002424295.1 Ruminococcaceae bacterium UBA5450
AAATCCAGTGGAGAACTGCAGAAGATGCTGGATAAATGGGAGATTAAATAAATTGGTTGATCCTTAATTTTGGGGATTGATCTAAGCAGAAGGAGTTGATCGCATGCCATTTGGAGCAGAGCAATGGCGGCGGGTATTTGAAGACTTCGGAGAAGTTTTCGGAGCCGGTTTTCTGCATACGCTGGAATTTTCTTTGCTGGGACTTGTCCTTGCACTTTGTATTGGCATTATATTAGGAGTCTTTTCCGTATCTCAGTTAAAAATATTGAGAATAATTGCCCGAGTCTATGTAGAATTTTTCCAGAATACACCGCTGTTTTTACAGTTGATTTTTATGTATAATGTACTGCCGAGCGTTGGAATTATACTGGACGTTTTTCCAATCTGTGTTTTAGGCGTGGGAATATATCACGGCGCTTATATCAGTGAGGTAGTCCGCACGGGAATTGAGTCTGTTCCAAAAGGACAGATTGAGGCTGCATATTCCCAGGGCTTCAGCTTTGGAAAAGCAATGCGTATGATTGTTTTGCCGCAGGCGTTTCGGGTAATGATGCCAATGCTTGCAAATCAGGCTGTGAATCTGGTGAAAAACACCTCTGTTACAGCGATGATCGCAGGCGGAGAACTCATGTATCTGACGGATTCATGGGTTGGACTTTATCTTTGCTATGGCCCTGGGTACCTTATGGCCGGCGCTTTGTATTTCGTCATTAATTTTCCGCTGGTCACTCTGGCAAAGCATTTGGAAAAACGAGCAAAGCTTGGCCCGGCTGTTTCGCATAAAAAAGCACCAAAAGAGATGCCGGAAGTAGCAGTTGTGGAGGTGTCATAATGGAAATTTTTTCTCAGGTATTCAGCAAAAGCAATATCGCTTTTATGTTCCAGGGGATTGGAATGATGCTTTCGGTAGCCGTCGTTGCAATTTTGCTCAGCCTTCTGTTTGGAACAATTCTGGGTTCTGTCAAATCATATGGGCCAAAACCTTTGCGCGTTATTGTATCCGTTTATATTGAGATTTTCAGAACGACACCAAATTTGCTCTGGATTTTGATCATCTATTTTTTGGTGCCGTTTGGTAAAGAAATCCCATCGATGGTTAAAGACTTTATGTCGGGCTCTCTGGCATTCACCCTTTTTACCTCCGCAGTGGTTGCAGAGATTGTTCGCGGCGGATTAAACAGTATCCCGAAGGGACAGTTTGAAGCAGCGGCTTCTCAAGGCTTTTCACTTTTCCAGACTTTAAAGATGATCGTTCTTCCACAGGCTTTGCGCGTCAGTATTCCGGCGCTTCTCAGCCAAGTGATTACGGTCGTAAAAGATACTTCTCTGCTGGCGGCCGTCAATATCGCCGAATTCACTGTAAATGGTAGGATTGTCATTGCACAATTTTCAGGCAATGCTGCAGCTATGTTTTTGGTATACGGATTTATGGCGCTCATTTATTTTGCAATCTGTTTCACCTTGTCAATTTGTGTACGCCGTTTACAGCACCCAAAGGTCATTTCTGAAGCAAAACATTCGGAAAAAATGCTTCCTTCTGCCCAATAAGAGGATTCGTTATTTTATAGGAAAGCAAATAAAATGGGTAAATTTAAAGGGACTTTATAATTTCTTTACGGAAGATTCATCTTTTCTTCATAGTCCTTTTAAATATCGGACACAACCTTTGTTTATACTATAGACAATCCAAATCGGAAACAGCACATCCGAGTTGGACGATCTCAAAAGAGATCCAATTTTGCTTTCATATTTCTCCTCTCTCTTTAATCCCAAAAACAAAAAGGCTGACAGTAATTTTACTGTCAGCCTTTTTGCTGTCTCTAGACGAAGTAAGCTAGTTGATGGTATACTGATCTTATCAAGATCGGTATATTTTTATAGATTTGGGAAAGGAAATAAAATGAAACGAATTTTATGCTTTGGGGATTCCAACACTTGGGGATTTGACCCGCGTTTTGGTACTCGCCAGCCGGAATCTGTGCGATGGACCGGCCGATTGCAGAATGCAATGCCGCAGATTCAGGTGATCCCTGAAGGCGAAAACGGACGAACAACTCTATTGGATGATTTGATGGGCGGCTGCAGAAACGGAAAAGAAGCTTTGCTTCCTTGTCTGCAAAAATATTGTCCGGTCGATTGGGTTTTACTAATGTTGGGAATCAATGACTGTAAAACAAGATTAGGCCTTTCTGCAAAAGAAATTGCAGAGGGAGTTAAAGTACTTGCAGAAATGGTTCAGCATTCTAAATGTGGGCCAAATGGAAACGCTCCCAAAGTTTTGATTCTCTGTCCGCCTGCTATGAAGTATCGGGAAAACGCTGGGATTCCTTGGGACTTTAATGAGCATACAAATGGGGTTTCCCGAGAATTGGAACCAGAGTTAAAGAAAGTTGCTGCTCAACTGCAGTGCGAATTCCTTGATTTAAATTTATTTGTACAGCCCGGGGCAGTAGATGGCATTCATTTGGATGCAAAAGGCCATGCAACAGTTGCAGAGGCAGTCGAAGGAAAACTATTGGAACTGCTCTGACCTTTATTTGATGAAAATTCTTGTTTAAGAAAAGTTTCTATGATACAATGCATCTAATAATTGGAAGAACTTTTCCAATTTCAGAAGGGGGTTCAGCGGTGGTAATTTTATCTTACTATCTGCCATATTTATGGCTGGCGATTGCGGTAGTGGCAGCAATCATTGAGGGGTGTACGACACAGCTTGTCAGTATTTGGTTTGCAATCGGGGGAATTGCGGCGGCTATATCCGCTTTTTGCGGAGTCCCTTCATGGCTGCAGCTTCTGATTTTTATCGGAGTAACCGTGTTGACTCTGCTTTTAACGAAGCCTTTTGTTCATAAAGCCATGAACTTTAAAAAGACGGATACCAATGCGGATCGGTATATCGGAATGAAGGGGATTGTGACACAGCAGATAGACAATACCGCAGGAACTGGCCTTGTAAAGGTACAAGGAAGCGTTTGGACCGCCCGTTCTTACGATGGAGAAGTTATCCCTGAGGGCGCGGATGTTTTGGTAAAAACGATTGAAGGAGTTAAATTGCTGGTAAAAGAAATAACAAAACCTGAGTAAAGAGAGAAAGGAAGTGCCAATTTATGAAAATTCCGATTCTGGAAATCTTTTTGGTTTTACTACTAATCTTTTTAATTGCGATTGTGATCTCGAATATCAAGGTCGTTTCGCAGGGATATGCTTATGTGCTGGAGCGTTTGGGTGCTTATCACAATACTTGGGAGAAAGGGCTTCATTTTAAAATTCCGTTTGCAGATAAGATTCGGAAAAAGGTTTCTCTGAAGGAACAGGTCGTGGATTTTCCACCACAGCCGGTTATTACAAAAGATAATGTGACGATGCAAATTGATACGGTCATTTATTTTCAGATTACGGACCCAAAGCTTTATTGTTATGGGGTAGAGAATCCGATTTCTGCAATCGAAAATCTTTCGGCAACGACGCTTCGAAATATTATTGGAGATTTGGAATTGGATCATACTCTTACCAGCCGCGATGTGATCAATACAAAGATTCGTACGATTTTAGACGAGGCAACGGATGCGTGGGGAATTAAGGTCAACCGCGTAGAGCTGAAAAACATTCTTCCGCCGAAAGAAATTCAGGACAGTATGGAAAAACAGATGAAGGCGGAACGTGAACGCCGCGCGCGGATTCTGGAAGCGGAGGGGCAGAAGACCAGCAAGATTTTGATTGCCGAAGGTGAAAAGGAAAGCGCAATTCTTCACGCAGATGCACAAAAACAAACCAAGATTCGTGAAGCACAGGGCGAAGCGGAAGCAATTAAACTTGTGCAGACCGCGTTGGCAGAGAGTATTAAACGCTTAAATGAAGCGAATCCGAGCAAATCTGTGATTGCGATTAAGAGCTTGGAAGCGTTTCAGAAGGCAGCTGACGGAAAGGCAACCAAAATTATTATTCCAAGCGAGATACAGTCCTTGGCGGGTATGGCTGCTTCTTTTAAAGAGCTGGTTACGGATTCTCCAGTGGAGAAGCCCCAAAAGTCAAAAACAGAAGAATAAAAAAGAGCGGGTGCGATTTTTTCGTGCCCGCTTTTTGGTGGAATTTTTGAAAAAAAGAAAAGGAAAGAACAATTTTTTGGGAGTTCTTTCGGAATCGCAAAAATTGTGTCGCAATACCTTGCAATTAAACAGAATATCCTCTAAAATAATACTATCTGATAAAAAAGCGGAGGAGGAAAGACGTTATATTTTGCGGCTTTCTTTCCCCGCTTTTATCGTTTTTGCTTGTGTCTTTCAAAAAAGGTAAGACAGTTTCATTCATTTGATTCAGTTAATCATAAGGAGTGGTAGACAAATGAAAAAAGTAGCGGTTATTATGGGAAGCGACAGTGATTTTCCAACAGTATCAAAAGCCATTGTAGAACTTAAAAAGTTGGAAATTCCATACGAAGTGCATGTGATGAGTGCACATCGCACACCGCAGAAAGCATTTTCTTTTGCTTCCAGTGCGAAAGAAAACGGGTTTGGTGTGATTATTGCAGCTGCCGGGATGGCAGCACATCTTGCAGGCGTTCTTGCAGCGAATACGACCATTCCGGTGATTGGAATTCCAATCAAATCCGCAAATCTTGGCGGGATGGAAGCGTTGCTTGCAACGGTGCAGATGCCAAGTGGAATTCCGGTTGCGACCGTTGCAATCGATGGGGCAAAGAATGCTGCTATTTTAGCAGCGGAGATGCTGGCTCTGTCGGACGAATCACTTTCTAAGAAACTGGAAAAGATGAAGGAAACGATGGCACAAGAAGTTTCCGTGAAAGATGCAGTAATAAAGGAAAAAGCAGCCGCCCTTTGATGGCAGATTAGGAGCAGAAAATGAATAAGAACAGTTACAGTGACAGCTATAAAGCAGCCGGCGTCGATGTGACCGCGGGTTATCGTGCAGTTGATCTGATGAAACAGCATGTGGCGAGAACACAAACTTCTGGTGTCGTTTCTGGAATCGGCGGATTCGGTGGACTTTTTCGCCCGAATTTTGCCGGTATGCAGGATCCGATTTTGGTCAGCGGCACCGATGGGGTGGGCACAAAGCTCAAAATTGCCTTTTTGATGGACAAGCACGACACCATTGGAATTGACTGCGTTGCTATGTGTGTTAATGATGTGATCTGCTGTGGTGCTCAGCCGATGTTTTTTCTCGACTATATCGCTACTGGGAAAAATGTTCCGGAAAAGATTGCACAGATTGTAAAAGGGGTTGCCGAAGGCTGCGTGCAGGGTGAAAGCGCGATTGTCGGTGGGGAAACTGCAGAAATGCCAGGTTTTTATCCGGAAGATGAATATGATTTGGCGGGCTTCTCCGTGGGAATCGTAGACCGCACAAAGATGATTGACGGAAGTAAATTACAGGTGGGAGATGTACTCATAGGCCTTCCTTCCTCCGGGGTTCACTCCAATGGCTTTTCTTTGGTGCGCAAGGTGTTTGACCTGAATCAGGAAAATGTCGGGAAATATGTAGAAGAATTGGGCATGACCTTGGGAGAAGCGCTTTTGACGCCGACCAAAATCTATGTAAAACCGATGCGTCAGCTGATGCAGGCGGTCGAAGTGAAAGCAGTTTCTCATGTAACCGGCGGCGGATTTTATGAAAACGTTCCGCGCATGATGCGTTCCGGTATGACCGCAAAAATCAATTTGAAGGCAGTGCCGAGACTTCCAATCTTTGATCTGATTCAAAAGACTGGGAAAATTCTGGAACATGATATGTATAATACGTTTAATATGGGCGTCGGAATGGTTTGTGCAGTCGCGGAAAAAGATGCTGCAAAGGCATTGGAAACCTTAAAAGAAGCTGGCCAGAACGCTGTAGCAATCGGAGAAGTTACGCAAGGCGAGGAAGGCGTAGTCTTATGCTAAAAATAGCGGTCCTTGTCTCGGGTGGTGGAACAAATCTACAGGCTCTGATCGATGCGGAATGCCGCGGAGAAATTCCGAATGGCAAGATTGCACTGGTGGTTGCGAGCCGTCCGGATGCGTACGCATTGTCCCGTGCGGGAAAAGCAGGAATTCTTACAAAAGTTTTGGTTAGAAAGACTTTTTCTGAACAGGAAGAGTACGATTGTGCACTGATTTCTCTTTTAAAAGAAAATAAAATTGATCTGATTGTTTTGGCAGGATTTATGACGATTATCAGTGAACGCGTAATCAAAGAATATAAAAATCGGATCATGAACATTCATCCGTCTTTGATTCCTTCTTTCTGCGGAGAAGGATATTTTGGGCTTCATGTACACGAGGCAGCATTAAAGCGCGGTGTCAAGGTAACAGGGGCTACTGTTCATCTAGTCAATGAAGTTTGTGACGGTGGCCCGATCCTTTTGCAGAAAGCGGTAGAGGTCGAACCAAACGACACTCCCGAGACGCTTCAGCGCCGCGTGATGGAGCAGGCAGAATGGAAACTTTTACCGCAAGCAGTAGCACTTTTCTGTGCTGGAAAGATTCAGGTAATTGATGGGAAAGCCATCATCAGGGAGGATAACAAATGAAGCTTTGTGATTTATCGGAAGAGTTGAGTTCTTCCTCTTATCCAGGCCGCGGGATTATTTTAGGTCGCAGTGAAGATAATCATTGTGCGGCGATTGCTTATTTTATTATGGGGCGCAGTGAAAACAGCCGAAACCGTGCTTTTGAATGGCAGGAAGACGGAATTCGTACAAAGGCATTTGATCCTGCAAAATTAGTAGATCCATCGCTGATTATTTACGCACCGGTTCGGGTGTTAAAGGGGAAAACAATCGTTACAAACGGCGATCAGACGGATACGGTTTATGATTTTTTGCAAGGTGGAAAAGACTTTGTTGAGGCATTACACACCCGTACTTTTGAACCCGACAGTCCAAATTTCACCCCGCGTGTCAGTGGTATTATGCTGCCGAATGGGGATTTTCGTCTGTCCATTTTAAAGAGTGACCGCAATGACGAAAGTACGACGCTGCGTTATTTTTACGATTATGAAAACCCAAAAGCAGGAGAGGGTCGGTATATTCATACCTATGTCGGAAACGGCAGTCCGCTCCCGAGTTTTGAGGGAGAACCGACTTTGGTGACGCTGCCGGGGGATCTGGATACATTTACCGAAACAGTTTGGAATCATTTGGACTTTGATAATAAAGTTTCGCTTTTTACTCGTTTTATTGATTTAAAAACGGGAAAGACCGAAAGCCGTATCTACAATAAGAATGGAAACAAAAAGCTTTCAAGAGAAAGTATGACAAATTTAGAAACGGAGGGATCTTGTCATGCGTGAACTGGAACTAAAATATGGCTGTAATCCGAATCAGAAACCTTCCAAAATTTTTATGAAGGAAGGAGAACTGCCTGTTAAGGTGTTGAACGGACGCCCCGGATATATTAATTTTCTGGATGCACTGAATTCATGGCAGCTTGTCAAAGAGCTAAAAGAGGCGACAGGGCTTCCGGCAGCTGCGTCTTTTAAGCATGTCAGCCCTGCCGGCGCAGCGGTCGCTGTTCCGATGAGCGAGACGCTGAAGAAAATTTATTTTGTAGATGATCTGGAACTTTCTCCGATTGCCAGTGCTTATGCAATGGCGCGTGGAGCAGACCGCATGTCTTCTTATGGCGATTGGGCAGCACTTTCCGATGTCTGCGATGCACAGACGGCAACGCTCCTCAAGAGGGAAGTTTCCGATGGGATCATTGCACCAGGCTATACAAAAGAAGCGCTGGAAATTTTAAAGACCAAGCGCAAGGGAAACTATAATGTCGTAGAGATTGATCCTGCTTATCAGCCTGCTCCAATCGAGCGTAAGGATGTTTTCGGCGTTACTTTTGAGCAGGGACGAAATAATTTTAAGATTGACGAAAGTCTTCTTCAGAATATTGTAACGAAAAATCAAGAGCTTCCTGACGCGGCAAAGCGAGATATGATGGTTTCTCTGATTGCTCTTAAATATACACAGAGTAATTCAGTTTGCTATGTAAAAGATGGGAAAACGATTGGAGTAGGAGCCGGACAGCAGAGCCGAATCCACTGCACACGTCTCGCCGGAAACAAAGCGGATGTTTGGTGGCTTCGTCAGCATCCGAAGGTACTGGCACTTTCCTTTGTGGATAAAATCCGCCGTCCGGATCGTGACAATACGATCGATGTTTATATCAGTGATGAGTGCGATGATGTCCTGCGCGACGGCGAATGGCAGCAACGTTTTAAGACTCGTCCGGAACCTCTTACTGAGGAAGAAAAGAAAGAATGGCTTCAAAAGCTCAATGGGGTTACTTTGGGCAGTGACGCATTTTTCCCATTTGGCGATAATATCGAGCGAGCCCATAAATCCGGTGTTCAGTATGTGGCACAGCCTGGCGGCTCTATCCGTGACGACCATGTTATCGGCACCTGTGATAAGTACGGAATGGTGATGGCCTTTACCGGAATGCGCTTATTCCATCATTGATTGGCTTTTATGGAGGATAATTTTCTGATGAAAATTCTAGTAATCGGTGGCGGCGGCCGGGAACATGCCGTTGTACGGAAACTGTTGGAAAGCCCGAAGGCAGAAAAGGTTTACTGTGCTCCGGGAAATGGCGGAATCGGCTGCGATGCTGAAAATGTAGATTTGTCTCCTGCAGATTTAGCAGGGGTTTCTAAATGGGCAAAAGATCATCAGATCGACCTTGTTTGCGTTACTCCGGACGATCCGCTTGCGGCCGGTATGGTCGATGCTTTGGAAAAAGTGGGAATTCCCGCTTTTGGACCCAGTCAGAAAGCTGCACAGATTGAAGCGAGCAAGGTGTTCAGCAAAGGGCTGATGAAAAAATACCGGATTCCTACAGCAGATTATCAAGTGTTCGATGATCCGCAGAAAGTTTTTGGCTTTATCAAAGAGCAAAATCATTTTCCGGTTGTCATTAAAGCAGATGGTCTTGCATTAGGAAAAGGCGTTTTGATTTGTCAGAATCTTGAGGAAGCAAGAGACGGAATCAAGTCTATTATGGAAGATAAAATTTTCGGTGCTTCCGGAAATCGGGTTGTTGTAGAAGAGTTTTTGACAGGGCCGGAAGTCAGCGTTTTGGCTTTTACTGATGGAAAAACACTGAAGCCAATGGTCAGCAGTAAAGATCATAAGCGTGCTTTGGATAATGATCAGGGCAAAAATACCGGCGGAATGGGGACAATCAGCCCGAACCCTTATTATACCGATGAAATTGCAGATGTATGTATGAAGACCATCTTCCTGCCTACACTGAAAGCAATGAATGAAGAGGGCAGACCATTTAAAGGGTGCCTTTATTTTGGCTTGATGCTGACACCGGACGGGCCAAAAGTAATTGAATACAATTCCCGCTTTGGTGATCCGGAAACGCAGGTCGTGCTCCCCCGTCTAAAAACGGATTTGGTGGATATTTTTGAGGCGACCATTAACGGAACGCTGAATCAGATGAAAATCGAGTGGAAAGATGGCGCTGCAGCCTGTGTTGTGATGGCAAGCGGCGGATATCCGGGCAGCTATGAAAAAGGGCTCGAAATTCATGGACTTGACAGTAAGGGACAAGTAGAAGGTGCAACGGTTTACCACGCCGGAACCAAACATCAGGACGGAAAGTTTTATACCAATGGTGGCCGTGTGTTGGGAGTTACCTGCACCGGCCATACATTAGAAGAAGCTTTGAAAAAGGCATATGCAGCAGTGGATAAAATCTCATGGAAAGGCGTCCAGTTTCGCCATGATATTGGTAAATTGCGTGACTGAGTAATTTTTCAGCAATCTTAGCAAACCCTTGCGGACTGCCTTTTAACTGCACAAGAAAAAACAACCCATTATAGAATGTTATTGATTTATAAAAGCTGGCATTGTTTGAAAGCAATGCCAGCTTTTATTTTTTACTGAAATTTTTTAGAAAAGGTTGACAGACATTTATTACGTGTTATAATCACATTAAACATATAGAATTAATATGTAAACAAAAGGAGGAAACCCTAATGAAAGCTTTTAGATTAATGTGTAAAAACGAATGTTGTCGAATGCCATGTTTGCGGGAATTTTATGAAAAAATGATTGTGTGTTGATAGGAGACTCAACTTTTTGCTAACTGCGGGTTCTTGACCACGATTACTTAATTCCCGGGAGTTGTAAAAAACAATTACCCGGTTTTTTTATATCGTTTTGACATTTGGAAGGAGAAAAAAACATGCAAATTAATTATTTGGCGCTGGGTGCTTTAGCACTGACATTTGTCTTTTTTGGAGTTTTATATTTTTTGGACAAAAAGAAACATCTTGATTTTGGAATTCTCACTTTGCTAGGAACTGGATTTGGAATTGTTGTCGGAATTCTATTTAAAGAGAATTATACATATGTCGCGATATTTGGCACGATTTATACACATGTAATTTCAGCGATGGTAATTCCGCTGCTTCTTTTTAGTATTATTTCCAGCATTACAAATCTTGGAGATTCGATTCATTTAAAGAAGATTGGATTAAAGTCCGTTTTGTTTTTGTTGCTGAATACGTTAACAGCCAGTGTGATTACATTGATTGCTGCCGTGTCTTTGAAAGTTGGCACTGGTTTTGCCTATGAGACTGTTACCGATTATAAAGCAAAAGAGGTACCAAATTTTCTTGATACACTGGTTTCTCTTTTTCCACAGAACCTTGCTTCGCAGTGGAGCAGCGGAGAAGTGGTACCGATTGTAGCTTTTGCAATTATCGTTGCAGTAGCATATAATCGTGCAGTAAAAACACAGGAAAATATTAAACCATTTAAAACATTTGTAGATGCAGGAAATAAAGTGATGGGGCAGGCAGTTGGCTGGATTATGGAGTTTACACCGTATGCAGTGCTTGCATTGATTGCACGGGCAGTTGGAAAGAGCAGCGTTGCGGATTTATTGCCGCTTCTGGGAATTTTGGTACTTGCCTATGCTTTGTGCGCGGTGCAGCTCTTTGGAGTGGAGAGCCTTTTCATTCGCTTTGTTGCAAAATTAAACCCCATTTATTTCTTAAAAGGAATTGCTCCGGCTGCTGTGGTAGCCTTTACTTCTGAGAGCAGTATTGGAACAATCCCTGTTACGGTTCGTCAGTTGACGAAAAAATTAGGCGTCAATGAAGATGTGGCATCTTTTACAGCCGGGCTTGGTGCAAACCTCGGTATGCCGGGCTGCGCAGGAATTTGGCCGGTATTACTCGCTGTCTTTAGCATCAATGTCCTGGGAATTTCTTATACACCGGTACAGTATGCTTTTCTAATTATTCTTGCCCTGGTCGTATCCGTTGGAACGGTCGGGGTACCTGGTACAGCGACAATTACCGCGACCGCTTTATTTGCGGCAGCTGGACTTCCGGTTGAGCTGATTGTACTGCTTTCACCGATTTCTATGATTGTAGATATGGCAAGAACTGCGACAAACGTAGTTGGAGCTGCTGAATCTGCAGTATTGGTTGCAAAAACAGAAGGGCTGTTGCAAGAAGATGTTTATAATGGGATAAAGGAAAAAGAGGAACAGCATTCGATAACTGCTTCCTAGAAAATATAAAAACAGTGATGAGGTGACGAAATTGAAGGAACTGCTTTGCTTTGGAGATTCCAACACCTATAGATTGATTCCCGGAACATTGAAACGGTATAATCGAACTGTGCGCTGGACAGAAATTCTGGAAGAAAAATTGTATCCACTGGGAATCGGATTATTGAAGAAGGCCTTTGTGGAAGAACAACTGTCTTTGAGGATGAATTGAGAGCCGGAAGAAAGGGGAGCGAACTGCTTCCAATTCTGCTGGAGAGTCATATGCTTTTAGATCGTATTGTTTTTCAGAGTCCTTTTAATTTTACTGATCTTTCTTGGAGAAGAAGTTTGGAAACCCCAGTTTGATCCGGAATTTGATCGAAAATCGGTTCAGGCGGTAAAAAGCTGAAAAGGGTCTATCAGAAGATTGCAGACCGGTATCATTGCGATTTTCTAGCGGCTTCGGACTTGGCAGAAGTCAGCAGAATAGATATGGAGCATCTTGATGTTGAAAGTCATCGGAAATTAGCAGAAGCTGTTTTTGAGATCATCAGAAAAGAATAACAGAATAAGAAAAAGAATGACCTCACTGGTTTTTAAAGCCCAGTGAGGTCATTCTTTTCATTGTCAGTAAAAATCAAACGCCTTCTGTCAAGGCACGAGACAGCCATGCATCAGCAATGTCCAAAGCAAGATATAAGCCATTTTTCTCACTGCTTTTTATAATTTGCTTACGTGTATGAACCGTCGGGTCGGTAGACATTAACTGAATAAAGACTTTGTCTGCGATTTCCATATTCTGAACTTTCTTTTTGCTTTTGATTTCTAAACGGCAGACATAGGGATCCTTCATATCGCCATAATAAAGGACATCGCCGCTGCGGACAAGTGGCTTTCCTTTATAGGTTGGAAAGTTCATTTCTTTAGTTTCGCTCATTCGCGTCCCTCCTTTTATACACTAAGGTATGATTTAAGCAATACCTGTAATAATTCATCTCGGTCAATTCTGCGTATAAGACTCCGTGCATTATTATGGGTGGTAATATAGGTAGGATCTTCCGAAAGAATGTAACCCACCAACTGGTTGATGGGATTGTATCCTTTCTCCTTCATTGCTGAGTAAACAGCAGTAAGGACCTGACGGATATCCTGTTCGCGATCAGACCCAATAGAAAAGGTCATCGTCTTATCCAACATGGAAAACACCTCCAATGAATTAAATGATACAACAAGCGATCCTTTTTTGCAAGGATAAAATCCGAAAAATTCGATATGTGGAGAATTATTACCTAAAAACAGCAGGATTAAGCACGCAAAGTGGCACCAAATTTCTCAAGTTCGGCAATTACCTTCTTGATGGTGGAATTTACGCGCTCTTCTGTCAAGGTTCCATCTGCAGAGCGCAGAATGATTCGGAAAGCGACACTCTTTTTGCCAAAAGCGATTTGTTCACCGCGGTAAACATCAAATAGTTCGATATGTTCCAGCAGATTGCCGGAGCCTTTCTTGATTGCTTTTTCAAGAACGAGAACAGGAATATCAGCATTGCAGATTAGTGCAAGGTCTCGGGAGACAGCAGGAAATTTCGGCAGCGGCTGATAAGTGATGGATTTTTGGCTGGCTTGATAGAGCATTTTAACATCCAAACTGAAGCTGTATGCGCGCCCGCCAATGCCGTAATTTTCCATTACATTCGGGTGAAGCTCGCCAATCACGCCGAGGCGTTTTCCATTGATACTTAAGACAGCACAGCGTCCAGGATGATAGCTGTATTCTTCTTTAGAAGCTTTGATGTCCCAGTCGTATATACCAAGTCGAGAGAGCAGACCTTCCAGAATTCCTTTGCAGGAAAAGAAATCATAATCTTCTCCATACATGCCACAGATCAGGGTCGCTTTTTCGATAGGCAGTTCATTTTCTGTTGTAGGAATGTATTCGCTGGCCATTTCGAAGAGGCAGGCACTGTCATTGCGGTTGTTATAATTGCGCGCCAGAGTTTCCATCATACTGGGAAGCGCTACGGTACGCATAATGCTGGTGTCTTCTCCGAGCGGATTGGAAATCGTAATGGATTTGCGGAGAAAATCATCTTTAGGCATCAGAATTTTGTCGTAATATTTAGGCGAAATAAAAGAGTAGGTCATAATTTCGCTGGCACCGAGTGCAAGCATTGTATTGGAAATCTTCTGCTGGAATTTTTGTTCCGGTGTATATTTTCCCTGTGCTCCACCGGGAAGTGCCGCTCCCGGAATTTTATTATATCCGTAAAATCTTGCAATTTCTTCGGCAATATCGGCTTTGTGCTGTAGATCCGGGCGGAAAGACGGAACAATGATTGTATCATCGTCAAATTTGCATTCCAGCTTTTTCAGAATACTCTTCATTGTTTCTTTTGAAATATCAGTGTCAAGGAAACGGTTGATCCAATCAGCTTCCAAAGGAATGCGGCGGGGTTCATGATCGGAACAGTCGTCTACAATCATTCCGTCCATGATATCCCCGGCATCTAAGAGCTCAATCAGTTCGCAGGCACGCTGCAGAGCCGGCAGACAGTTTTGCGGATCAAGACCTTTTTCATAGCGGGCAGAAGCATCTGTGCGCATCCCTTGATCGCGTGCAGTGGTACGAACGGAAGCACCGTTAAAGCAGGCGGATTCAAAAACAACCGTGTTGGTGTCTTCCATAATACCGCTGTATTCGCCGCCCATCACACCGGCAATCGCAATCGGCTTTTCGCTGTCGGCAATGATCAGCTGGTTTTCGGTCAGAGTGTGTTCCACGTCATCCAGCGTTGTAATCTTTTCTCCGGATTTTGCACGGCGGATATGAATCTTTCCGTCTTTTACAAAGCGCAGGTCAAAGGCGTGCATTGGTTGACCATATTCCATCATGACATAGTTTGTGATATCCACAATGTTATTGATTGGGCGGACTCCCATTGAACGCAGACGTTCCCGCATCCAAAGGGGACTCGGCGCCACACGCACATTTTTGACAATTCGGTTGGAATAGAGGGAGCAAAGATCCGGCGCTTCAATTTTTGCGTCTAAAAGCCCTCTGCAATCCCCAGCGCCTGCTTTTACAATCGGCTTATGCTTTTTAAGCGGCAGATTGAAAGTAGCGGCGGCTTCCCGCGCAAGTCCGATCATTGAGAAACAGTCCGGACGATTGTTGGTGATTTCAAATTCGACAATGGTATCATTAAAATTGAGCGCTTCCTGAATCGGCATGCCAAGCTCAAGCTTGCAGCCATCTTCTTCAGTAAGAACCATGATTCCATCCTCGATGGCATGCGGAAAGTCATGAACAGTGAGTCCTAATTCGCCGACAGAGCAAAGCATTCCGTTTGATTCCACACCGCGCAGTTTGCCTTTTTTAATTTTCTTTCCGCCGGGGAGAAGGCTATTGTGGAGCGCTGCCGGAACAAAATCTCCCTTTTTCAGATTCTGCGCGCCGGTTACAATTTGAATTGGTGCATCGGAACCAACATCGACCTGTGTAATCCAGAGGTGATCACTGTCTGGGTGATGATCCAAAGAGAGTACCTTTCCTACGACAACGTTTTGGATATCTTCACCTTCTGTTTCCCAGCTTTCTACTTTACTTCCGCTGAGCGTCATTGCCTCGGTGAAGTCTCGAAGCTTCATTTTTGGCAGATCTACGAATTCCTGAAGCCATCTCATTGATAAATTCATATGCTTTAACCACGCTTTCTATCCTAAGTTGATCAACCGAATTGTTTTAAGAATCGTACGTCGTTTTCATAGAACAGACGCATATCGTCGATTTGGTAGCGGCGCATAACAACACGCTCCAGTCCCATCCCGAGAGCAAATCCAGTGTAAACTTCCGGATCGATTCCGCAGTTTGCCAGAACTTTCGGATGGACCATGCCGCAGCCCAGAATTTCAATCCAGCCTTCTCCTTTACAGAGACGGCAGCCTTCACCGTGGCAGTGAAAGCACTGTACATCCACTTCAGCGGAAGGCTCCGTGAAGGGGAAATGGTGAGGGCGAAAACGAACAACGCTGTCTTCTCCGTAAAGACGTTTTACGAAGGTCTCAAGGGTTCCCTTCAGGTGGGCAAAAGTGATGCCCTTATCAACGACCAGTCCTTCGATCTGATGAAAGATAGGGGAATGAGTGGCATCTACGGCATCACTGCGGTAGACACGGCCGGGGCTGATAATGCGGATAGGAGGCTTTTGCTTTTCCATCACGCGTACCTGTACCGGGCTTGTCTGTGTACGCAGCAGAATATTTTCGTTGATATAAAAAGTATCCTGTGTATCACGTGCCGGGTGATTTTTAGGGATATTCAGTGCTTCAAAGTTATAGTAGTCAGTTTCTACTTCGGGGCCATCTACGATATCAAACCCCATGCCGACAAAAATTTCTTTAATCTCATCAAGACCAATGGAGAGCGGATGCTTGGCACCAAGCTGCTGACGTTTTCCAGGCATTGTTACATCGATTGCTTCATGTTCCAGACGGTGTGCAAGCTCTTGCTTCTTTAATTCTGCAGAACGTTTTTGTAATTCTGATTCGATAAAAGAACGAATCTCGTTTGCTTTCTGTCCAACTGCAGGACGCTCTTCGGCAGAGAGCTTTCCCATTTGTTTCAGAATTGCAGTGAGTTCTCCTTTTTTGCCGAGGTATTTTACGCGCAGATCATCTAATGGTTTTTGCTCATCGACTCCCTTGAGGTCATCCGATACCTTTTGGCGGATTGCCTCTAAATCCTCTTTAATCATCTATAACATCCTTTCCTGAGGCTGGAACCGGAAAAATAAAAAGCCTTCATCCCCCAATAGAGGGACGAAGGCAAAACTTTCGTGGTACCACCCTGATTCTGTACTCTAACGACCGATAACGGGGTCTGCCGTTCTGCGCCTACTTCATTTTATAAATGGTTCTGCGCAGCCACTCCAAAGGGAAACTTTGCGAACTTTGCCGGTAAATGCGTTCTCAGCCGGGTGACGCATTCTCTCTTTACGGGCATTTTAAGACCGCTACTTTACTTTATCATCGTGTTTGTTTTTATTCAATTTATGAACTATTTAACTATATCACGCACCTTTTTTATTTGCAAGCACTTAAAAGCACTTTTAGATAAACTTTTTCGTAAATTCCTTTATTTGTAAACAAAATCGAGGTGTGATAAAATAGAAAAAAGTGTTTTGGGAGGATTGCTTTATGGACGCAGTTGGAATTGATCTCTGTGAGATTTCACGGATTAAAGAATCGATGAAACGGGAAAGCTTTTGTCGTAGAATCCTTGGACAAAGAGAATTTTTGGAACTCCAGAAGCGCGGATTTTCGCCCCAGAGCGTTGCGGCTTCTTTTAGTGCTAAAGAAGCTTTTTCTAAAGCGGTTGGTACCGGACTCCACGGATTTTCTCTTTGCGAAGTGGAGCTGCTGCATCGGGAAAATGGAGCCCCATATCTGCACTTTTCTGGAAAAGCGGCCCGCTTGGCATTTGGAAAAGAATTTATGGTCAGCGTTAGCCATACGGATACTTTGGTAACGGTGATCGTCATCGGAAAGGAGATTTCAAATGGAACTAATCTCGGAAAAATTCGCCCATTCGATTTTAAAGTCCAGAGCACAGAATGCCAATAAAGGGAATTTTGGAAGGCTCCTTTGTATTTGCGGCAGCTATGGGATGGCGGGAGCTGCTGTCCTTTGCGGAGGTGGAGCGCTGAGATGCGGAACCGGTTTAGTGGATATGGCGGTGCCGAAATCTATTTATCCGATCGTTGCTTCCAGACTTTTAGAACCAGTTTATACGGTTTATCAGAAGGATGATTTTTCTCCGGTCGAATCCGCATTAAAAAGGGCAACTGCTTGTGTGATGGGGTGTGGATTTTCAACGGAATATCCCGATCGGGTTCGGAATGTTTTAAAGCATTGTCAAGTACCGCTTGTTTTGGATGCGGATGGATTAAACTGTATTGCAGAAGAGGCTGATACGATTTTGCCGTCTCTTGAGATGCCGCTTATTTTAACTCCCCACCCGGGAGAAATGGCAAGGCTTACCGGTAAAACTGTTTCACAAGTGCAGAAAAATCGAGCGGAACTTGCATCCTGCTATGCCGAAAAATGGAATGCAGTGGTCGTTTTAAAAGGAGCTGGGACGATTGTTGCTTCTCCCAATGGACAAGTCCTTCAGAATCCGACTGGGAATCCTGGTATGGCCAAAGGTGGAAGCGGAGATCTCCTTTCGGGTATGATCGGGGCGTTTCTTGCACAGGGAGCGGAACCTTTTGCGGCAGCTTCGGCAGGCGTTTATTTTCATGGACTTGCCGGAGACTTTGCTGCAAAAAAGTTTTCTCAGACCGCGATGCTTCCGCATGATCTTTTAAAAGAATTGCCGGGGGTTTTCCTTTAAAGACTATCATTTGGACAAATTTTATCTTTTTGTTTCAATCTTTCTCATTCTACACGGATCTTTCTGATTATGCATAGGATAGAGCAGCAAAATTCGGTGAATAAATCCGGATTAGTTTGCCAATGCTATCAAAGGAAAATCCTTTATGCGGAGTGTGAATAGATTTATGAATGTCAAGCGGGGAGATATATTTTACGCAGATCTCAGTCCTGTCGTCGGATCAGAGCAGGGCGGAGTGAGGCCTGTATTAATTGTTCAAAATGATGTCGGAAACCGTTTCAGTCCAACCGTAATCGCAGCAGCGATTACAAGTCAAAAAGGAAAGGCGGATCTTCCGACGCATATTTATCTGGATGCCGGAGATACCGGTTTATCCAAAGACAGTGTGGTCCTTCTGGAACAAGTCCGCACCCTTGATAAACACCGATTAAAAGAAAAAATGGGGCGCCTTGATCAACAGAGTATGAATCAGGTGGATCAGGCGATTTCCGTTAGTCTTGGAATCGGAGGACGCAGCAGGGCAACTACATAAATAGCCCTGCAAAATAAGAAAAACTACATGTGATTTCTCGTTTTTTAGTGTTGCGAAAAGAGAATAAAATAGCCATAGAAGAAGGGATTCAAAACGGATCAAAATCCGTTTTGAATCCCTTCTCTTTTTGACAGGTTTTTCCTAAGAACTTGTGTCATACTCCAAATAAGAGGTGAGAAACTCGTGCAGGTGATCTATGTAGATGTTCTTCTGGGAACAAATCTGTTTGTGGATTTTTGCCTCCTGCTTTTAAATGCAAAATTTCTGCATTTGGAGCCGAAAAAAGGGAGACTGATTTTGGGAGCATCGGTGGGGGCGGTGGGATCTCTGATTGTGCTTGTTCCCGCGATGGAGACGTGGGTTAGTTTTATTTATCAGCTGCTTTTGGCGGCGATCATTACATATTGTGCGTTTGGCTTTTGTGGGAGAGCCTTATTTTTAAGACAGCTGCTTTCTTTTTATGTAATGAGTTTTGCCTTTGCAGGGATTATGTTAGTCCTTTGGTACTTCTTGGCACCAAAAGGTCTTTTTATTAAAAACAAT
>DIQY01000013.1 GCA_002424295.1 Ruminococcaceae bacterium UBA5450
AAAGGTCTTTTTATTAAAAACAATGTAGTGTATTTTGATGTGCCTCCTGTCTTATTTATTGGGTTAGTTGGCGTTTGCTATTTTACAATGCGGGTTTTTCACAGAATTACCGGCAGAGGAGCTGTACCCAATCTAGATGGGACTTTAGAGCTTTCCTTTGATGGAGAAAAAAGAAAACTGCGGTGCAAAGTAGATACTGGATGTGTTTTAAAAGAACCATTTTCAGGATTGCCGGTGATTGTTGCCGAGCGAAAAGCTTTGCCGCAGCTTCCGAAAACGCCGCCGCGTCCAGTCCCTTTTTCCAGCGTTGGAGGAGATGGCCTTATGCGGGCGTGGAGACCCAGCGATGCGCAGATCCTAATTGGAGAAAAAGAAAAAAAGTTGGGACCCTGCTATGTGGCCGTGTCAGACAGCAAACTTTCCGGTGGTGATTACGAAGCGCTGATACCGCCGGAATTATTAGATGATTTTATGTAAGAAAGAGGAGAACAAGATGAAATTTTTGGCAGAAATTCGAAAAATCATTTTTAGGTTATTAAAAGGGCACGTACATTATATCAATGGGCCAGAAACACTGCCTCCACCACTTTCGAAGGTGGAAGAAGCAAAAGTAATGCAGGACATTATGGATGGAAAACCAAACGCAAGGGAACCGCTTATTACGCATAACCTTCGGCTTGTTGTTTATATTGCAAAAAAGTTTGAATCGCCCAACGCGAATGTAGAGGATTTGATCTCGATCGGGACAATCGGGCTGATCAAAGCAGTCAATACATTTTGTCCAGAGAGAAAAATCAAACTTGCGACTTATGCGTCTCGATGTATCGAAAACGAAATTTTGATGTATCTGCGAAAGTCTAGTCAGTTAAGATGCGAAGTCTCTATTGATGATCCGCTCAATGTTGATTGGGACGGCAATGAGCTTTTGCTTTCCGACATTCTGGGAAGCGAAAGTGATTTGGTTTCCGGTGGAGTCGAACAAGAGGCGGAAAAAAGGATGCTTCTTTCGGCGGTACAAGGGTTGGTTCCGCGAGAGCGTGAAATTATGGAACTGCGTTTTGGACTCAATCATCATAAAGAACATACGCAAAAACAAGTGGCCGATGCACTGGGAATTTCACAGTCATATATTTCCAGATTGGAAAAGAAGATCATTCAACGACTGAGAAAAAATTTAGAAAAAGTTGGATAAAAATAAAAGTGGCTGTTTTCGAAAAATACATCGAAAACAGCCGTTCGTGATTTTTACATAAAAAGAGCGTTGTTTTTTATTGCATTGCAGAAAAGCCTTAGAGAGCATCATTTCCAGAAAAATTGGTTTGATAGTAGTATTGAATCAATTCGGATTTTGTATTAGCACATTGACCGTTAATGACGGCTTCCAGCAAAAAGCGAAGAATCTTTCCAATTTGAGGGCCAGGGGAAACTCCAGCTTTTAAAAGATCATTCCCATTTACCGCTAACTGTTTTAAAGAAAAACAATTTCCTTCTGCAATGATTTTTTGCGCGTGTGTTTCAACACGATTTAATTCCTCCAAACGGGTAAAATAAAGAGGGTTTTGCCCAGCAGTATCACCGCGCTTTAAATCCAGAATCAAAAAGAAAAGCGGTTCCCCCAGCTTTTGCAAACGGCGGCGGATCAGATGCTCATCGTCGGTATAAAGAATGTCATGGTAATGTACGGCGGAAACGATCAGGTCAGAAAACTTTTTCGGGCAGCGTAACCGGCGTAGAATTGCTTCGGATAAATCGACGCCGGCTTTTCCATGGCCGTGAAAATGATCGATTCCATTTTTATCGGTTGTGTGACAGGAAGGTTTTCCAATATCATGGAGCAGGGTGGCTAGACGTCGATCCGGAGCAGGTGGAACGTTTTCGAGAGCTTTTAAAGTATGATGCCAGACGTCATAAATATGATAAGGATTATTTTGCGGGCATTTTGTTTCTGGCAAAAGTTCCGGAAGAAAGACAAAAAACACGTCTTGATATTCGTCCAAAATTCGTGAGGCGCCCTTTCCACAAAGAAGGCGGAGAAGTTCAGAACAAATTCGTTCCATTGCGATTGATTTTAAAAGCCACCGGTTTTGATGAATACTTTGTGCAGTTTTCGGCTCGATAAAAAAATCGAGAGTTGAAGCAAAGCGCAGCGCTCTTAAAATTCGCAGACCGTCTTCTTGAAACCGATCATCGGGATTTCCGACGCAGCGAATGATTTTAGAGGATAAGTCCTTTTGTCCGCCAAAAGGATCGGTAAGAGTCCCATCCCATGCCATAGCATTAATGGTGAAATCCCGTCGCTTTAAATCTTCAGTCAGGTTTCGGGTAAAAAGGACAGTATCAGGCCTTCGATGATCGGAATAATTTCCATCAATGCGATAGGTGGTAACTTCTGTGGATATGTTGTCTGCAAATACGGTAATGGTTCCGTGTTGAATTCCGGTTTCCCGGCAATAAAATTCTTTTGAAAGAACCGCTTCCGCTTGCTTTGGTAGGGCAGAGGTGGTGATATCCCAGTCATGGGGTTCTTTTTGAAGCAAAAGATCCCTCAAACAGCCTCCGACCAAACAGGCTTCAAATCCAGCGCTTTGTAAAGAAGTACAAATCTTTTTGATTTCTTCCGGAATCAAAAATTCCATTGATGTTCACTCCTTTTAAAGGAATAAATTCAGTATAGCAGGTTCATTTTAGGGAAGCAAGAATTCTTGCTTCTTGTTAAATTTTATGATAAATTTGACTTTTTTCATAAAAACGAGGAAAAAATCCATTTTTTAGATTTATTAATAAATCAGTCTGGGATTTTTGAAGATACATGTTATAATAAATATAATAAAGTATATAAAAAGTGAGTAGGGAAATTTTGGGAAAAAATAAATCTATAGAAAAAAATTCTTCGACGGCTGATTTTAGCCATTATTTATTTAATCGCCGTACTCTGATCGCATTGATTTTGCCTTTAGTGGCGGAGCAACTCCTGACAATCATGGAAGGGCTTGCAGATTCAATTATGATTGCAAGTGTAGGGGAGGCGGCTGTTTCAGGGGTCTCGCTGGTAGACAGTATTATGGTCCTTGTAAACTTGATCTTTTCTGCGATGGCGGCCGGAGGTGCCGTTGTTGCGGGACAATATCTCGGTCAGAAGAACACAGAAAGAGCAGATGAATCCGCTCGGCAGCTGATGTGGGTTATGCTGGCTTTATCGATTATCGTAACGGCACTTCTGTATTTGTGCAGATGGTTTATTCTTCATGTAGTGTTCGGTCAAATTGATGAGAATGTCATGTATAATGCGGATGTCTATTTGATGATTGTAGCGGCTTCTGTGCCGTTTATTGCTCTTTATAACGGCGGTGCGGCAATTTTTCGCGCGATGGGCGATTCAAAAACTTCTATGCGTGTTTCGCTCCTTATGAATATCATCAACGTGATTGGAAACGCGCTTCTGATTTTCGAATTTCACCGCGGAACTGAGGGGGTCGCAATTCCGACCTTGGTTTCACGTATGGTTGCGGCATTTTTAATGCTCTTTTTACTGAAAAAATCCGGCAGAACCATTTCGATTCCTACCGACACTCCCTATCGTCCAGATTGGAAGATCATTAAAAATATTCTTCGGATTGGAGTTCCGAATGGACTTGAAAACGGAATGTTTCAGCTTGGAAAAATTATTATTTTAAGCTTGGTTTCCACTTTTGGAACTTATTCTATCGCAGCGAATGCAGTGGGGAATACCATTGGAAACTTTCAGACGATGTCCGGAATGGCCATGTCGCTTGCCGTTGTTACCGTGATTTCACAGTGTATGGGAGCAGGCGATGTAAAACAAGCACGTTATTATGTGAGAAAACTAATGAAGATCACCTACCTTTTCATGGATGCTTTTGGAATCTTGATTTTGTTGGGGTTGCCTTTGGTTATGAAAGTTTATGGACTTTCTCAGGAAGCCACTAATGCAGCAACGCTTCTTTTAACGATTCATGGCGTTTCTGCAATGCTGATCTGGCCCTTGTCATTTACGCTTCCCAATGTTTTTCGTGCTTCGGGAGATGTAAAATTCAGTATGATCGTTTCAACAGCTTCCATGTGGATTTTTCGAATTCTCTTCAGCTATGTATTTGGGCAGTATCTTGGATTCGGCGTAGTCGGTGTATGGGCAGCAATGATTGTGGACTGGATCTGCCGTATTTGCTTTTTTGTTCCGCACTATTTTCG
>DIQY01000130.1:0-158 GCA_002424295.1 Ruminococcaceae bacterium UBA5450
AATCAATGATGAAATCGATAAACTGCGCCATTCGGCGACCAGTGCGCTTTCAGAGCGCAGAGACGTCATTATTGTTGCGAGCGTCAGCTGCATTTATTCTCTTGGCGACCCAATCGATTACCGGACCATGGTGATTTCACTGCGCCCGGGAATGGAAA
>DIQY01000130.1:406-12492 GCA_002424295.1 Ruminococcaceae bacterium UBA5450
GTTGCTCTTTCCAGAAATAAATTTCGGGTTCGGGGAGATGTTGTAGAAATTTGGCCTTCCTATTCCGATGATACGGTGGTTCGGGTAGAATTCTTTGGCGATGAAATTGACCGGATTACAGAGATCAACCCAGTTACCGGAGAATTAAAAGCTGAAGTAAAGCATGTTGCCATTTATCCGGCTTCTCATTATATTGTACCGCAGGGAAAGCTAAAAAAGGCACTTTCCTCCATTTATGATGAGATGGAAGAGCGAGTTAAATTTTTTGAAGAACATGGAAAGCTGATCGAGGCACAGAGAATCAGAGAGCGCACGACTTATGATATGGAGATGCTTTCCGAAATCGGCTTCTGTAAGGGAATTGAAAACTATTCTCGGGTGATGGCCGGTCGTGCGCCGGGAAGCGCGCCGTGCACGCTGCTCGATTATTTTCCAGAGGACTTTTTGCTTTTTGTGGACGAGTCTCATGTGACACTGCCGCAGGTGCGCAGCATGTATGCGGGCGACCAGGCTCGGAAAAAGTCTTTGGTGGATTTCGGATTTCGCCTGCCCAGCGCCTATGATAATCGTCCGCTGACTTTTGATGAATTTTATAATCATGTAAATCAGGCGGTTTTTGTCAGTGCAACGCCGGGAGACTGGGAGCTTTCGAAAGCGTCTCAGGTGGTGGAGCAGGTAATTCGTCCGACCGGGCTCCTTGATCCGGAAATCTTTGTAAAGCCGACCGATGGGCAGATTGATGATTTGATCAGTGAGATCAACCTGCGCGCGGAGAAAAAGGAAAGGGTTTTGGTTACAACTCTGACCAAAAAGATGGCGGAGGATCTGACCTCTTATCTGCAGGGAATGGGAATCCGGGTGCGGTATATGCACCATGATATCGATACGGTGGAACGGATGGAAATTATCCGGGATTTGCGTCTGGGAGAGTTTGATGTTTTGGTAGGAATCAACCTTCTGCGTGAGGGACTGGATATTCCGGAAGTCAGCCTTGTAGCAATCTTAGATGCAGATAAAGAAGGCTTTCTGCGTTCCGAGCGAAGCTTGATTCAGACAAGCGGCCGTGCGGCGCGCAATGTTTCCGGAAAGGTGATCATGTATGCGGATACAGTGACACGCAGCATGGAGGCGGCAATTCGGGAGACAAACCGTCGCCGGAAGTTACAGGTTGCTTATAATCAGGAACATGGAATCACCCCAAAAACCATACAGAAAAAAGTTTCGGAAATTCTGGAAATTTCTACCCATAAAGAAGATAAGAAGAAAAAGAAAAAGTATTTGTCTCCGATCGAGCGCCATCAAATGATTGAACAACTGACTCGTGAGATGAAGGCGGCTGCAAAATTATTGGAGTTCGAACATGCTGCGTTTCTGAGAGATAAAATCAAAGAACTGCAAGAGGGAAAATGAATTTTCCAAAACAGAAAGGAAACGGATTCATGGAGCCAAAAAATATCATTATCAGGGGAGCAAGAGAACACAACCTTAAAAATATCAGTCTGGAAATTCCCAGAGATAAATTGATTGTTTTTACGGGACTTTCCGGCAGCGGCAAAAGCAGCCTGGCCTTTGACACTATTTATGCAGAAGGTCAGAGAAGATATGTAGAGTCGCTTTCTTCCTATGCAAGACAGTTTTTGGGGCAGATGGATAAACCGGACGTGGATTCCATCGAAGGGCTTTCGCCGGCAATTTCGATCGATCAGAAGACAACTTCCAAGAATCCGCGGTCAACAGTCGGGACCGTGACGGAGATCTATGACTATCTGCGCCTTCTGTATGCGAGAGTTGGAGTTCCGCATTGCCCGATCTGCGGCAGGGAGATCCGCCAGCAGACCATCGATCAGGTCGTGGACCGAGTGCTTGCAATGCCGGAAAAGACAAAAATTCAGATTTTGGCACCGATTGTAAAAGCACGAAAGGGAGAACACACCAAGGAATTAGAAGCCGCGCGCCGCAGCGGATTTGTTCGGGCGCGGATAGACGGAATTCTCTATGATCTTTCGGAAGAAATCAATTTGGAAAAGAATAAAAAGCATACGATCGAGATTGTAGTGGATCGGCTTGTCGTTACGCCATCGATCCGTTCCCGCTTGGCGGATTCTTTAGAGACCGCTTCCGGTCTTTCTCAGGGCTTGATCGTTGTCAGCCCGGTCGATGGGGAAGACCATGTCTTTTCCCTGAATTATGCTTGTCCGGAGCATGGGGTGGGAGTCGATGAGCTGACTCCTCGTATGTTCTCCTTTAATAATCCGTTCGGGGCCTGCCCGAAATGTACCGGCTTGGGCGTCTTTATGAAAATTGATCCCGAAAGAATTATTCCGGATAAAGACCTTTCCGTTGCACAGGGAGGCTTAAAAGCCAGCGGTTGGGCGATGGAGGGCAGTACAATTGCTTCCATGTATATGGAAGCGCTATCTAAGCACTATCATTTTTCGCTGAAAACGCCGATCAAAAACTTGCCGGAGGAGATTATTCATATTCTGCTCTATGGTACGGATGGGGAAAAGATTCAGATCGTTCGAAAAAATGAATATGGTTCCGGAAAGTATTTAACGACCTTTGAGGGAATTATCAATAATCTGGAACGCCGTTTTCGTGAGACCAGCAGCAACTGGGTGAAGGAAGAAATCGAGTCCTATATGAGTGCAATCCCATGTGATGCCTGCCATGGACAGCGCTTGTCCCCGATGAGTCTGGCGGTTACGGTAGGCGGGCTGAATATTTCGCAGCTTTGCGATCTTTCCATCAACAAGGCATTGGACTTCTTTTATGGGCTGCATCTGGAAGGCCGAGATGCCATGATTGCAAAGCCGATTTTAAAAGAGATTTTTTCAAGACTTGGATTTTTAAAGAGCGTTGGCCTCGAATACCTGACACTCAGCCGCGGTTCCGGCACACTTTCTGGAGGAGAAAGCCAGCGAATCCGGCTTGCAACCCAGATTGGTTCCTCTTTGATGGGAGTCCTTTATATTCTGGACGAGCCCAGTATCGGACTGCACCAGCGTGATAATGATAAACTTCTTGCTACATTAAAGCATCTGCGGGATCAGGGAAATACCGTGATTGTTGTAGAACATGATGAAGATACCATGCGCGCCGCCGATCATCTGGTGGATATTGGTCCCGGTGCCGGAATTCACGGCGGAGAAGTAGTTTTTAACGGCAAACCGGAAGATATTCTAAATTGCGAAGCTTCCATTACCGGCCAGTATCTGAGCGGGAAGAAGAAAGTGGAGGTCCCGAAAGAGCGCAGAAAAGGAAATGGGAATTTCTTAAAAATCGAGGGAGCAGAGCAGAATAATCTAAAGAATATTGATGTGAGCTTTCCATTGGGCACGTTTATTTGCGTGACCGGTGTTTCCGGTTCGGGGAAATCTTCTCTTATAAACGAAATTTTATACAAATATTTAGCACGCGAGTTAAACGGGGCCAAATCAAGACCGGGACAATTCAAAAAGATCACCGGACTTTCCGCATTGGATAAAGTGATTGCGATCGATCAGTCGCCTATCGGCAGGACTCCACGTTCCAATCCAGCCACCTATACAGGCGTCTTTACGGATATCCGCAATCTGTTTGCGAGCACACAAGAGGCGAAATTACGGGGATTTTCTTCCAGCCGCTTCTCTTTTAATGTGAAGGGCGGTCGGTGCGAGGCATGTGAAGGCGACGGCATTATTAAAATTGAAATGCATTTTCTGCCGGATATCTATGTCCCCTGTGATGCCTGTCACGGAAAGCGGTACAATCGCGAAACGCTGGAAATTCAGTATAAAGGAAAAAATATTTATGATGTACTGGAAATGACGGTCGAAGAAGGCGTGCAATTTTTCGGAGCAATTCCGCGAATTGCCAGAAGACTGCAGACTTTGCAGGAAGTTGGGCTCGGATATATCAAGATTGGACAACCGGCAACTACGCTTTCAGGCGGTGAAGCACAGCGCGTTAAATTGGCAGCGGAGCTTTCTAAAAGAAGCACCGGCAGAACGATTTATATTTTGGATGAACCGACTACCGGACTGCATATTGCTGATGTGCATCAGCTGATCGAAGTCCTTCAAAAATTGGTGGATGGAGGGAATACCGTAGTCGTGATTGAACACAATCTGGATTTGATCAAAACAGCAGATTATGTGATCGATCTTGGTCCGGAAGGCGGCGACGGCGGCGGAACGGTAATTGCGAAAGGGACGCCGGAGCAAATTGCGGCGGTGGAACAGTCTTATACAGGACAGTATCTTCGTAAGCTTTTGGAGCACACCTAAAATTTTGCAAAAAAATTCCCCGAAACCCAAGAAAATAAGGTTTCGGGGAATTCAGAGATTTTGAAAACTCAAAGAGTTGTGGAATCCGTCAGGTATTTTAAGAACAAAATCTGATCTTCGGGATTCGTCAGTTTGATTTCTGCGGTAATGGTTGCATTTTTGGCGCTTTCCAAAAGCTGTTTTACACCATACAGCTGACACAGTTTACTTTTAAGGTTCAGCTTATTTCCGTCATCTGTTTCAAGGATCACATCGCCTTTGGCACGATCCAACAGCTGCATAAAATCTCCGATGTCGATATCATAAAGTTTCATCGAAAATCCCTCCTATCATAAAGTGAATATCTACTATTGGTTTCTACAGAATTTATCATACCATAGGAATGTGAAACTATCAACAACAAATTTTATAAAATTTGTCTAAAATCTTGCAGATGGGATTGTGAAACATTTTTGTAGATCCGCAAAAGATTACAAAAGCCGGACAAAATTAACACATTGTTCAACAAATCATCCGGTGATTTATTGTACAATAAGTTAATCTTTATTAGTAAAGAGTAAGGATGGGTGCCATTGTTTGGTTATATCAGACCGTTTAAGCCTGAACTTTTAGTCCGGGAATGGGAAAGTTATCGCGGAATATACTGTGGGTTATGCAAAAATCTTGGCCGTTATTATGGCTGGCTTTCCCGGTTAACGCTAAGTTATGACTGTACTTTTTATACCATGATTCTGATGTCTTTAAGAAAAGAAAAGCCTTGTTATGGTGCTGGGCATTGTGTGGTCAACCCGCTGAAAAAATGCAGTTTTTGTCAAAATGCCGAAGAGTCATTTCATCAGGCGGCAGCTTTAAGCGTTTTGATGACTTGCTTTAAGCTGGAGGATGACCTGCGGGATCGTGGAAAAGGAAAAATTCGTGCGCGATTGCTTTTGCCGCTGTCCCGCAGAGCGCAGAAACGTGCGAAAGCTGATTTTCCTTGGATGGACAAGATCGTTACAGAGACAATGACGGCACAGAATCAGGTGGAGACGGAAGGGCAAAAGATGGATGCCTGTGCGTCTCCAACAGCACAGATGCTTGGAAAAATTTTGCAGCATGAAGGGGGAGAAAGCTCTTCTCCGCTTTCAAGGACACTGTATGAATTTGGATATTTTCTGGGACGCTGGGTTTATATTATGGACGCAGCGGACGATTTGGAAAAAGATTTGGAATCAGGTAGCTTTAACTGTCTCATCAGAGAATCCGGGCTGACTCAGAAAGCCGGGAAAGAGGAATTTGATTCCATACGTCAAAAGGCGAATGCATCTTTAAATTTGACACTTTCACGTTTGCTTGCTGCATTTTCGCTGATGGATTGGACTTCTTTTCAGTCGATTTTGCAGAATATTATAGAAAAAGGATTACCTGCAACGCAAAAAGAACTGTTATTTCGTAAGGAGGAAAAAGAATGACGGACCCTTATCAGGTGCTTGGCGTTTCTCCTTCGGCAACGGACGAAGAAATTAAAACCGCCTATCACAATCTGGCTAAAAAATATCATCCTGATAATTATGCCGGAAGCCCGATTGCAGACCTTGCCAGCGAAAAAATGAAAGAGATCAATGAAGCATACGATGCAGTTCAGGCGCAGCGTAAAAATCGTGGCTCTGGGCAGCAGGCAGGCGGTTATGGTGGCGCTTACGGTGGTACTTATGGTTACGGTGGTGCACAGAATTCCAGCTTTGGAGATGTGCGCAGCTATATTATGAGTGGACGAATTTCCGATGCAGAGCAAATTTTGGATGGTGTTCCTGGAGAAAACCGTAACGCGGAATGGTATTTCTTAAAGGGGACTGTCCTTTATAAACGAGGGTGGCTGGACGAAGCTACCAATCATTTCAACCGTGCTGTTCAGATGGATCCACAGAATATGGAGTATCGTACAGCGATGAATCAAATTATGAATCAGCGCAGCGGAATGTACGGTGGATATAATCCTAATATGACAACGGGCGGCGGATTTACCGGTTGCGGTGCATGCGGCGATCTGATGGCAGCGGATATGTGCTGTGAGTGTATGGGCGGAAATCTTTGTCCCTGCATTGGCTTCCGATAATTTTGAAGGGGGATCTTCCTTTGAATCGTTCGGTACAGATCGCATTTTCCGGCATGCTGACCGCGTTGGGAGTCGCGTTTTTGTGTGCTGCCGGATTGATCCCAGTTGCAACCTACGCGTTACCTGCACTTTCCGGTGCGCTTTTAATGCCGATTGTTGTAGAACTGGGGGCCAAATGGGCGTGGCCTGTTTTCTTAGCAACGGGAATTCTCGGGTTCTTATTAGGACCGGATAAAGAAGCTGTTTTTCTTTATATTCTCTTTTTTGGGTACTACCCGATCATTAAGGCAATATTTGAGCGCCATGGGCCAAAATGGGAACAATGGATTTTAAAATTTGGCGTTTTTAATGCTTCTATGATCGTTGCCTATTTTATCAGTATCTATTTTTTGGGAATTCCGGAAGAAAGTTTTGAAATTATTCCTGGTATGCCAATTTGGCTGCTCCTTGCAGGCAATGTCGTTTTTGTTATTTATGATTATGCACTTTCCGGATTGGTCGGCGCGTATGTTGTGCGGTTTCATTCCATGATTTCCAAATGGCTCCGTGCAAAATAGATCGAAGCTTTATAAAAAAGTCCCGTGTGGGACTTTTTTCCATGTATCGAAGAAAATTTTGCAATTTTTTAAGCGGATCCTGCAGATTTTGAAAAAAACGATTGCTATTTTTCCAAAAAAAAAGTAGACTTGGAACAAGGAGTTGATTTGATGAACACACATCTTTCGATCCGAATTCAGGATCAGATGCCGCATTTTTCAAAAGGTCAAAGATTAATTGCTAAATATATTGAAGAACATTATGATAAAGTAGCATTTATGACAGCTTCCAAGCTTGGTTCGACGGTAGGAGTCAGCGAATCCACAGTGGTACGTTTTGCGACGGAACTGGGGTATGATGGGTATCCTGAACTGCAGCGTGCAATGCAGGAGATGATTCGATCAAAGCTGACCAGCGTACAGCGAATTGAAGTGACAAAGGAAAGAATTGGGAAAAATGATATTCTCGATGTGATGCTGGCTCAGGATATGGATGTGATACGCCGTACCATGGAGGCGACCTCTCATAAAGACTTTTATGAGGCAGTTGATGCCATCATTGGAGCAAAAAAGATTTATATCTTAGGAGCGCGCAGCAGTGTCGCCTTGGCAACCTTCCTTTCTTATTATTTGGGAATGCTGTTTGATAATGTTCAGTGTATTCAGGCAACCAGTGAGGCAGAAATTTTTGAGCAGATGATCTATATGACAAAAGATGATGTGATGATTGGACTTTCGTTTCCGCGTTACAGTAAAAAGGCATCTAAGGCAATGCATTTTGCACACGACCGCGGTGCAAAAGTGATTGCAATCACGGATTCTCTTTTGTCACCAATTGCGGAATTTGCAGATTATAGATTACTTGCCCGAAGTGATATTTCGGCAATCGTGGATTCTCTGGTTGCACCGCTGAGCCTGATCAATTCATTGCTTGTTGCGCTGGCTCTCAAAATGGAAGGCCGTGTGACAAAAGTTTTTCAAAATTTAGAAAATATTTGGGACGAATATGGAGTTTACGAAAAAGTTGACGAAGCAGAAAATGATAAAGACAATAAAAAAGAGTGATTTGATTGTAGTGGGCGGGGGTGCTTCCGGTCTGACGGCTGCCGGCACCGCCGCCCATCTTGGGCTTAAAGTCTGTTTAATCGAGAAAACAAATCGGTTGGGATGGAAGCTTTCCATTACAGGAAAAGGGCGCTGTAATGTGACGAATGACTGCACTTCTCAAGAAGTCATTGCGAACGTTCCTACGAACGGACGGTTTCTTTTTGGCGCTCTGTCTCATTTTTCGCCTTCTGATGTGATGAAATTTTTTGAATCGTTGGGAGTGCCGCTGAAAACAGAGCGCGGAAACCGTGTGTTTCCGCAGTCAGATCGGGCCAAAGACATTGTTGATGCATTGGTTCATTGGAACAGAGACGCCGGCGTCGAAATCATACAGGGAGAAGTTAAAAAGCTCCTTCTGGAAGACGAGTCTGTCAAGGGAGTTATACTTTCGGACGGAGAAACGATTTTGGCTTCACAGGTTATCCTTTGCTGCGGCGGGAAAAGCTATCCTGTTACCGGTTCTACTGGAGATGGCTATCTTTTGGCACAGCAGGCTGGCCATACCATTATTCCGCCGCGTCCCTCTTTGGTACCGCTTTGCTGTAAGGAGCAAGACTGCCAGGAGATGATGGGGCTTTCTCTGCGTAATATTGGCATTCAGCTTTATGATACGAAGAAAAAGAAAACAGTTTGTGCGGATTTCGGAGAACTGCTATTTACCCATTTTGGGCTTTCTGGGCCGGTGGTGCTTAGTGGCAGCGCACATTTAAAAGAGATGGAATCCGGCCGTTACCGGGCAGATATTGATTTGAAGCCGGCACTATCTTTTGAAAAGCTCGATGCGCGTTTACAACGCGATTTTACAAAGTATCATGCGCGTGATTTTGTAAATGGGCTTTCGGACTTGCTGCCGCGGCTGATGATTCCGGTGGTTGTGCGCCGCTCCGAAATTTTGGAATCAACTAAGTGCGCAGACATTACAAGAGAGCAGAGACTGTCTCTTGTAAAGCTTTTGAAGCAGCTTTCGTTTACGGTTACTGGATTTCGGCCGATTGAAGAAGCAATTGTTACCTCCGGCGGCGTAAAGGTAAAGGAAGTTGACCCCAAAACAATGGAATCGAAGAAAATTCATGGGTTGTACTTTGCAGGAGAACTTTTGGACATAGATGGCTATACAGGCGGTTTTAATTTGCAAATTGCTTTTTGTACCGGACGCCTTGCAGCACAGAGCGTTGCGCAGAAAGTGCAAAATGAGAAATCTTTTTGAAAAATTTGTTCCATTGTAGTAAAATTTAAAAAGACGGGAATTCTAATTGACAGATTGGAAAGAATTTCCGTAGATTTTAGGAAAGAGGATCGCTCTATGAAAATTAATATTGCCATTGACGGCCCTGCTGGTGCTGGGAAAAGTTCGATTGCAAAGGAGATTTCCAGACAGTTTGGATTTGTTTACGTGGATACCGGCGCTATGTACCGTGCAATTGGGCTTTATATGCTTAGAAAGGGAATCAATCCTAAAGAAGCAGAAAAAGTTTTGCCGCTGCTTTCAGAAATCAAGCTTTCTCTTCGCTTTTCAAAAGAAGGACAAAGAGTGCTTTTAAACGGAGAAGATGTTTCAGAGGAGATCCGTGAGCCACAGGTCAGTATGGCGGCTTCAGACGTTTCTGCAATTCCGGGAGTACGCGATTTTTTGCTGAATTTGCAGCAGGAGATGGCAAAACAAAACGATGTGATTATGGATGGACGTGATATCGGTACTGTTGTTCTACCCAATGCACAGCTAAAAATTTACTTGACTGCTTCGGCAGAGGAACGAGCACAGCGGCGCCGTGCACAGCTTCAGGAAAAAGGAATCGAGGATTCTTTTGAAATGGTTCTTGAGGACATTAAGCGCCGGGATTATCAGGATTCTCATCGTAAGGTGGCACCTTTAAAGCCCGCTTCAGATGCACAGTATTTTGATACAACAGGAAATACGTTGGAGGAATCGGTACAGATGCTTTCCAACATTATTAAAAAACATTTTAACCTGTAAGAAAGGAGCATATG
This sequence comes from Ruminococcaceae bacterium UBA5450, assembly GCA_002424295.1. Classification (GTDB taxonomy): domain Bacteria; phylum Bacillota; class Clostridia; order Oscillospirales; family Acutalibacteraceae; genus Caproicibacterium. Next base: position 10,402 of record DIQY01000130.1, read on the forward strand.
GGTTTGGAAAAGCGGACTCCGATTTATATTTTTTTACAGAAGATCGCGCGGTGGTTTATTCAGCCCTTTTGTCCGTTTCATGCACAGGGAATGGAGCAAGTTCCAAAAGATGGAGCGGCTATTATTTGCTGTAATCATCTGGGACTTACGGATGTGTTTCGGCTGGGATTTTCTTTAAAACGGCAGATTTATTATATGGCCAAAGCGGAACTTTTTCGGTTTAAACCGTTTGCAATGATTCTGCAGGGACTTGGCGCTTACCCGGTTCAGCGCGGAAGAGGCGATCTAAAGGCAATCAATGAATCTGCAAGACTGCTTCGGGAAGGACATCTTCTTGGAATTTTTCCGGAAGGTCATCGCAGTAAAGATGGGTTACCCGGCCAGCCAAAAGCTGGAGCGGTGATGTTGGCTCATAAATATCAGATCCCGATTGTGCCCTGCTGTATTGTGATGTATGGTGGCGGCCCCGTTAAACTGTTCCACAGAGCAGAAGTCGTCTTTGGGGCTCCCATTAAACCGCAGGAGCTCCAAATTACAAAAGGAAGCGGCAGTGAATATCGTGCCGCTAATCATGTGGTATGGGGAAAAATTCTTAACATGCGGGAAGAAACTCTGAAAAAATTCTCATAAAAGTTTACATAAATTCTTTAAATGCTTCGTTTTGGGAGGAACGTTTTTGCTGTATACAGTTGCAAAAAAAATTTTAAAAGGAATTAGCCGCCTTTTTTACAGGATTTGCTGGAAAGGGGAAGAGCATATCCCGAAGAAAGGGGCTTTTATCGTTTGCTGCAATCATCGCAGTCTGATAGACCCTTTGCTGGTAGCGGCTCCTTTTCAGCGGCAAATTCGTTTTATGGCAAAAGAAGAACTTTTTACACAGCATGGCAGATTGGCAGCATGGATTCTGCAGAGTCTTGGTGCTTTTCCGGTTCGAAGAGAAACAGCAGATCGTAAAAGCCTGCAAACAGCAGAACAGGTTCTTTTAGACGGTGGAATTGTAGGAATTTTTCCGCAGGGATATGTGATTCGTGACAATCGTCCGTTCTCTCCTAAATCCGGCGCTGTCTTGCTGTCTTCATGTACGAATGTGCCGATTCTTCCGATGAGTATTTTTTGCAGAGGACCTCTCAAATTTTTTAGCCGAATTACAGTCAGAATTGGGAAACCACTTTCAGAAAAGTTCTTTCGGGACGCAGAATATGACCATAAAAAATTAAAGGCAGGCAGTATTACTTTGGCGCAGGCTATTAATGGATTATTGGAGGAAGAAAATTGAAAGTAACGGTTGCAAAAACGGCAGGATTTTGTTTTGGGGTTAACCGTGCGGTCAACTTAGTAAAACAGCTTTTGCGGGAAGAAAATCAGGTCTGCACACTGGGCCCGATTATCCATAATCCCCAGACTCTTTCTCAACTGCAAAAAATGGGAGTTATCGAGGTGGAAAAGCCGGAAGAAGCACCAGAAGGGAGCACACTGGTGATTCGGTCTCACGGCGTTTCCAAAGCAGTAAAAGAACAGATCATGCACTTGCCGGTTCATTGTGTGGATGCCACATGCCCTTTTGTTTCTAAAATTCAGGAAATTGCAGGAGAAGAAAGTCGAAAAGGACGCATCCTCTTTTTATTCGGAGATGCCAGCCATCCGGAGGTGCAGGGGATTGTTGGACACTGTAGTGGGCAATGTAATGTTTTTTTGAATGCGCAGGAGTTGACGGATTTTATTGATCGTCGAGAAATTTTGTGCGATTCTACTATTTCTGTTGTAGCTCAGACCACCTTTCAGTTGTCAGAATGGGAAAAATGCTTAAAAATCCTGAAAAGGGTATATACAAACGCTCGAATTTTTGATACAATATGTAATGCAACTGCTGCCCGTCAAAAAGAGGCTGCTCAGCTGGCACAAAAGAGTGATGCTATGCTGGTTCTTGGAGGGAAGCAGAGTTCTAATACAGCGAAGCTTTTTGAAGTATGCAGGCAATTTGCGCCGACTTATTTTGCGCAGAGTACAGAAGAGCTTCCGCTTAGTGCCTTGAGAGGGGTACATGATTTAGGTATTACTGCTGGTGCTTCCACGCCGGCAAGCATTATAAAG
>DIQY01000130.1:12647-12779 GCA_002424295.1 Ruminococcaceae bacterium UBA5450
ATAAAGGAGGTACTAGTTACCATGTCAGAAATCAATGAGGATGTGCAGAACCAGAACACCGATTCCGCCGAGGACAGCTTTGAGGAGATGCTTGAAGAGTCTCTGAAGAGTTTAAATACAGATGAGAAGGTA
>DIQY01000040.1:0-18795 GCA_002424295.1 Ruminococcaceae bacterium UBA5450
TGATAATCCTGCCTGCGGATTTGACGGGAATACTTGTGGCGTTCTGACTTCCATTGATATGCAGTCTCCGGATATTGCAATGGGTGTTAATGAATCCTATGAAAAGAAAAATGGTGCGACGGACGAAGCGGATACCATCGGCGCTGGAGACCAGGGCATGATGTTTGGCTATGCCTGTGATGAAACTTCCGAAAAAATGCCGTTGGCAATTTCTTTGGCGCATAAACTGAGTTACCGCCTTGCGCAGGTGCGTAAAGAAGGAATTTTGCCATATTTGCGGCCCGATGGAAAAACTCAGGTAACGGTAGAATATGATGACGATACCCCTGTTCGTGTAGATGCAGTTGTTGTTTCGGCACAGCATGATCCGGAGATTCCGCTCAGCCAGATTCGTCGTGATCTTTTGAAAGAAGTTATTCAGAATGTGATTCCGGAAAAATGGCTCGATGAAAATACAAAGTATTATGTAAACCCTACTGGACGCTTTGTAATCGGCGGTCCAGTAGGGGACAGCGGACTTACCGGACGGAAGATTATTGTGGATACATATGGCGGATATGGTCGTCATGGCGGCGGTGCATTCTCTGGAAAAGACCCAACAAAGGTAGACCGTTCTGCGGCATATGCTGCGCGTTGGGTAGCGCGTAATCTGGTTGCGGCCGGACTTGCCAAAAAGTGTGAAGTTCAGCTTGCCTATGCAATCGGCGTTGCAAATCCGGTTTCCATTCGTGTGGATTCTTTCGGAACTTCTGCATATGATGAGGAAAAACTTGCCAATGCAGTGAAGAAAGTATTTGACCTGCGTCCGGCGTCTATTATTAAGACATTGAATCTGCGCCGCCCGATTTATCGTGCAATTTCCAATTATGGCCAGATGGGGCGTAAAGGGATGCCTTGGGAAGAAGAGAACCGCGTGAATGAATTGAAAGCTGCTCTGCAGTAAATCCTTTAATAATCCTTAGAAGAACCAAAAATCACCTTTTTGCATACGCTGCAATGAGGTGATTTTTTATGTCTGTGGGGGAGGTACTTTTTGGACTGTTAGCGATTGTTGGCTTATGCGACCTTTTTCGGTCAGTGGTTTTTTGGCTTTATAATGACCGAAAAGAAGGAGAAATCATATTGACGTTACATCTTTCTGGTCATCGGGAAGACGTGGAATATTTGATACGCGGTGCTTTGCAGAAACTAAAGGCAGCGCGAGGCGTTTCACAAAAACGTCTTTTAGTAATTGATGATGGGATGGATCAAGAGACAAGAAATATTTGCGGAATGCTGCTGCAGGGACAGCCGCAGGCATCAATTTGCAGTGGAAAAGATGCTTCTGCAGAGGTTTGCAAAATGCGGTAGATCCGTGCTATACTTAAATTGATTAGAAAGACAGAAGGCGCAGTATGGCAGAAGAGCAGAAACTTTTAGAGATGACTGGTTCCATCGAACGGGTCGTTTTTCAGAATGATAAAAATGGATATGCAATTTTGGAGATTAATAATGGGGAAGAATTAGTAACCGCGGTGGGAACGATTCCCGGTGCTGCGCCAGGGGAAGAACTGCACCTTGTGGGCATTTGGGGAGAGCATCCGACTTTTGGAAAACAGTTTCAGGTGCAGGCTTTTGAACGGCTGCAACCACATTCCAGCGAAGCAATTTTACAGTATCTTTCTTCCGGAGCGGTTAAGGGGATCGGGCCTCGGATTGCTCAGAAATTGGTGGAAGCATTCGGCGAAAACACTTTGGAGGTTATCGAAAAAGAACCGGACCGACTGACTTCTATTCAGGGAATTACGCTCAATAAAGCAAAAAAGATCAACAAATATTTTTGTCAGGTTACCTCGATCCGCGAAGTCATTCTTTATCTTTCTCAGTATGGGATCACCCCGCAGGAGTCGGTGCGCGCATATCAGGCTTTTGGTGCGGAGACGCCGGATATTGTGCAGGAAAATCCTTATCGTTTGTGCGAAGAGGGAATTTCGATTGGCTTTCACCGCGTAGATGAGATTGCCGCATCGATGGAGCGTCCGGCGGATGATGACTGCCGAATTCGTGCGGGACTTATTTTTGTTTTACGCCATAATCTGCAAAATGGGCATACTGATCTTCCGAAAGATAAACTAATTCCTGCGGCGGCAGGAATGCTTGGCGTTTCGATCGAGCAGACGAATCCTGTGATGGAGGAACTGCTTTCGGACGGAACGCTCGATTCATGTGAGATTCATTCGAGAGTTTGCTGCTTTTTGCCGGATTATTATGAGGCGGAAAATTATGCTGCAGACCGTCTGAAAATGATGTTGGAATTTCCCTCTCAGCCAATTCAGAATGTAGAGGAAAAAATCGACTGCTTCGAAAGCTCTACGGGATTAAGTTATGCACCGGAGCAGAGAGAAGCAATTCGTGCAGCCGTTACTGGTGGAATTCTGGTACTGACGGGAGGTCCGGGTACTGGAAAAACCACAACTTTGCATGCAATTATTCACTTGTTAAAACAAAATGGAGAAAAAGTTTTTCTAGCGGCTCCAACTGGGCGTGCGGCAAAGCGAATGAGCCAGATGACGGGGGAAGAAGCAAAAACAATTCACCGCCTTTTGCAGGTGGAATGGGGAGAAAATGACCAGCCCGTTTTTTCCTGCAATGAAAAAAATCGCTTGGAATGTGATGCTTTGATTGTGGACGAGATGTCAATGCTGGATGCAAAACTTTTTGAGGCTCTTTTAAAGGCTTTGCCGATGGGATGTCGGTTGATTCTTGTAGGGGACCGAAATCAGCTTCCATCTGTCGGGGCAGGCAATGTGTTGGGGGATTTGATCGATTCGGGAAAACTTCCTGTTGTTGCATTAAAACATATTTTCAGGCAGGCGATGGAAAGTCTGATTATCACAAACGCACATGCGATTTTGGAAGGGAAAATGCCGATTCTCAATGATCACAGCCGGGATTTTTTCTTTTTGCCATGCAGTGAGCCGGAAAAAATTTCGAAGACAGTTATTGATTTGGTAAAGCGCCGTTTACCGGAATCCTACGGTTATTCAGCGATGACAGATCTTCAGGTTTTGTCGATGGCACGAAAAGGCGATTTGGGAACGATTGAGCTGAATCGTCAGCTTCAGGCGGTTTTAAACCCGGCGGACCGCACAAAAGCCGAGATTCGGGTGGGACCGTTTTTATTTCGCGAAGGCGATAAAGTGATGCAGATTAAAAACAATTATCATATTGCATGGGAAGCACAAGACGGATCTCAGGGAGAAGGCGTCTTTAATGGGGATATGGGAATTTTGCAAAACATTGACCGTCGAGCTTCCATACTGCAGGTCGAAATGGACGGCCGCTTGATTACCTATGAACTGGGCATGGCAAAAGAACTGGAACTTGCCTACGCGATGACTATTCATAAAAGTCAAGGCAGCGAATTTGATGCAGTCGTAATGCCTGTTTATTCAGGACCGCCACAGCTTTTGTATCGAAATTTGCTTTATACGGCGATTACGAGAGCAAAAAATTTACTGATTTTGGTCGGAACACAGCAAACAATTCGCACTATGGTAGAAAACGATAAGAAAATGAAGCGCTTTTCAGGACTTTGTGCCTTTTTAACCGGAGAAGAAAATCATGAACCAGATTCTGACTAAGATGCTTGAATGTTTTTTCCCGCCGCGTTGTGTCTTTTGTGATCGTGTTTTGTCAAGTGGTCAGATCATCTGTAAGCATTGTTCCGAAACGGTTTTGGAAACCTTTTGGCAGAGGGATTTTTTGCTCTTGTCAAAGTATCCTTTTTCTTGTACAGCACTTTATGATTATACAAGCGAAGTGCGAAGTGCTTTAATTCGGTTTAAATTTCAGGATGAAACGATTTTAAAAGAATATTTCGGGGAAAAGCTTTCGAAGCGGATGGAGAAAATTCCTTTTAAGCCGGACATTGTTACGGCGATTCCAATTTCGAAAAAGAGAAAAAAGCAGCGCGGCTATAATCAAAGTGAGCTTCTCGCAAGGGAACTTTCTAAAAATTTGGAGGTACCCTATCAAGAATTGCTTTTTAAAGTGCGGGATAATATACCGCAGCATGAATTATCGGAACAGGATCGTTTAGAAAATGTAAAGGGTGTTTACTGTACCAAAAACGACGAAGAAATTCTTGGGAAAAGGATCCTTTTGGTAGATGATATTTTGACAACGGGAGCGACAATGTGTTCCGCAGGACGGACTTTATTTTGTGCAGGGGCAAAAGATGTTTTTGGAATTGCAGTAGCAACAACTCCTGTTTCCCGTTGAAAAGTACTTTTATCTGTATTATAATAAAAGAACTATAAAGAATGGATGTGATTTGATTTGCTCGGTACCGATATTGCCATTGATCTAGGCACTTATGCGATCAAACTTTTTGTAAATGGGCAGGGCGTTACCGTTCATGAGCCGTCGGTTGTTACAATCGATACGGAAAAGAATCAGGTAACGGCAGTTGGAAAAAAGGCTTATGAGATGCTCGGGCGTACTGGAAATAGGCTTCGTGTGGAGCGTCCGCTGCAAAACGGAGTGATTTCTAATTTTGATTTGGCGCAGTATCTTGTCAGTCATTATATTCATGAACTGGGCGCAAAAAAAATGGTGATGCCGCGGGTGGTCGTGAGTGTTCCATGTAATATTACCGAAGTGGAAAAACGCGCAGTTGTGGATTCCATTAGTGCAGCAGGAGTACGAAAGATTTGTTTGATTCAGGAACCAATTGCAGCGGCGATGGGGGCTGGAATCGATATTAGTTCTCCACATGGCGTTTTAGTGGTCGATATTGGCTGCGGAACAACGGACATGGCAGTTTTGTCTTTGCGTGGGGTTTCAAATTCCAAAATTGTTAAAATTGCAGGTCAAAATTTTGATGAAGCGATTGCCCGTTTCATTCGTAATAAATATCATTTGCAGATTGGTGAACGAATGGCAGAAGCCTGCAAAATTGCGATCGGCGGGGTTTTGCCCAGAACGGATTTTGTAACGACATTTACGGCCAAAGGAAAAGACACAGAGAATGGGCTTCCGGCTTGGGCAGAGGTTACCAGCGAAGAAGTCTTGGAGGCAATGACGGAACCGGCGATGGATATTATCCATGCGGTTCAGAAGTTGATGGAAGAGACTGATCCCGAACTCTTGGGGGATGTTTTTTCGGACGGTATTATTTTGACTGGTGGTTCTGCAAAAATTTATGGGTTTGCAGATCTTCTTTCTAAACACGTTGGAATGCCGGTGAAAATTGCAGAGGATCCGGAACTGTGTGTCGCATTGGGTGCGGGCCAAGCAATTCCATTTATTGAAGATTTGGAAAAGAAGCGCGAAGGAATTATCAATCCTTTGAGTGCTGCTTATTAAAATTAAGTAAAAAGAAGCCGCAGACAGAAAATTCCCCATCTGCGGCTTCTTTTTATAAACTTTTATTGAAATTTATAGTCCGCGCATAAAGTCCGGTTTAAAATCGTGATCGGCTTGTGCTTCTTCAATTTGTGCAAGCATTCTTGGAATATCCCGATTCAGGTCTCCTCCTAAATCCACATAGTTAGAAGCGTGGTTAGAACGAAAGACGGAACCTTCGCTGTCTACATTTTTGAGAAAAAGCTTAAGCTCGTCGAGCAACTCCATAGGGGACATTCGCTGAAATTCACCACTTTTTACTTGGTCATAAAGAGGAGTCCCTGGATAAACTCGCAAAGTCAAAAAGCTGACATATTCGGGCTTAATTAAAGAGGTGATCTTGGCACTTGCAAGCGCATGCTCTTTGGAGCGAACACGGCTGCCCATGCCGGAAATCAGCATCATAGAGACTTTAATCCCCGCTTTTTTGAGTTTTAGACAGGCTTCAACCGTTTCTTCTGCAGTAACGCCTTTTCGAATGTTTTTAAGGACTTCATTGTCGCCGCTTTCAGCACCAATATAAACCATTTCGAGGCCGGCTTTGCGCAGCTGCAACAATTCTTCCGGTGTTTTCAGAAGAACATCCGCCGGAGCACCGTAGGAAGTTACTCGTTCGCATTCCGGGAAAAGACGGCGAATTTCGCTGAGAATGTAAAGCAGATCGGGAGTCTTTACAATTAAAGCGTCTCCGTCTGCCAAAAAGATTCGACGTACATACGAATAAGTATCCCTTGATTCTTTTAGATCCCGAACAACATCTTCCAGCTTACGAATTCGAAAGTTCTTTTCTTTATACATTGTACAGAAGGTACAAGTGTTTCTGGCACATCCAATGGTAAGCTGAATAATCAAGCTTCTGGCTTCACTCGGCGGACGATAAACAATGCCTTCATATCGCATATCATTTCACAGCCTTTCTTTAAGTAAATAGAGAATCTTAAAAAACGTCGCTCATTTATCATGAGGCGGCGTTTTTTCGTAATTATGATTTTTCCTGATACCGTTTGACGATTTGATTCGCACATTTATAGACATCTCCACCGCCAAGGGTGAGAATCAAATCTCCAGGCTTTGCCTTTTCCATAACATAGTCGGTGATTTCAGGGAATGTTTTTCGATAAACAGCGCCAGGGACTTTTTTGACCAAATCTTCGGCATAGATGTGATACGTATTCGTTTCACGTACCGGCAGAATTTCGGAAACAATTACGTGGTCAGGAATTGTTAGCGCTTTTGCAAAATCATCAAGCAGCATAGCAGTACGGCTGAAGGTATGAGGCTGAAAAATTGCCCAGACCTCATGAAATCCCATATGCATTGCAGCGCTTAGAGTTGCGGTGAGCTCTGTGGGGTGATGTGCAAAATCATCGGCGACCGTGATGCCGTCAAAGTGTCCCAGAATTTCGAAACGGCGGTGAACGCCGGTAAAAGTATGAAGACTCTTTTTGATGGATTCTACCGGAACACCAAAGTAATCTGCTACTGCAAATGCTGCAAGTGCATTGTAAATGTTGTGTCTGCCTGGAATTCCCAATGTTACGTTGCAAAGAGGAGTTCCGTCTTTTACAATATCAAAATTTTCTTTTGCGCCTTTGGTCGGGGCAATATTCGTTGCATGATAGCGATTTTTCGGATCGAGTCCAAACGTAATAATTTCCAGATTATCGATACCCTGGAGCGCTTTTTGAGAGTTTAAATCATCTCCGTTTACAACGACTGCACGAGAAGTCTGTGTTGCAAACTGATGAAAAGACTTAATAATGTTGGATAGATTTTTAAAATAGTCGAGGTGGTCTGCATCTACATTCAGAATCACGGAAACTGCAGGATACAGCTGCAAGAAAGTATCAACATACTCACAGGCTTCGCAGACAATGGTGCCGGAATGCCCTGCACGTCCGTTTGTGCCGATGGAGGGAAGCTTTCCACCGATTACAGCAGAAGGATCACGGCCAGCGTCCATTAAGATTGTGGTGATCAATCCGGTCGTTGTCGTCTTTCCATGTGTGCCGGAAACACAGATACTGTCCGGGTACCGGCGAACCACCATTCCCAGCATGACACTGCGTTCAATTTCGGGAATTTTACGTTTCCTTGCGGCAACGCGTTCAGGATTATCTTCTTTAATAGCGGCAGAATAGACGACTAGTTCTGCATCATGCAGATTTTCGGCTTTTTGTCCCATATAAACCGGAATTCCATAAGTGCGTACTCTTGCGAGTGTATCAGATTCACTGTTGTCGGAACCGGAAATTTGATATCCACGATGAATCAGAATTTCAGCGATCGGGCACATGCCGGAACCGCCGATTCCGATAAAGTGGATTTTTTTAACACGTGATAAAATATCATCCATAAAGGCAAGACACCTCTTCCAATCATAACAAGATACGTTTTTATATTATAATACTTTTTCAGGATAAAATAAACAGTTTTCTTTGGAAAGAACAGAAAAACAAAATCTTTTCCGGTATGCGCACAGGAAAGAAAAATACTCCATAATATGGCTTAAAGAGGCTAAGGAGGGATCACTGTGCCTTTTCGTCATTCATTTGGAATTTTAGGGGGAGACAAACGTCAGCTGTTTCTGGCGGAACTTTTGGCGTTAGACGGCTATGCGGTTTTCGTTTATGGATTTCCCCATATTGATTTTGTTCATTCATCCATTCAAAAAGTGGATTTAAAAGCCACGCTAGAATATTGCCGGGATCTAATTCTGCCGCTTCCGGTCAGCACTGACGGAAAGAATTTAAAGGCGGTTTATGCAGATGAACCGATTCCTTTAGACGATCATTTTGCAAAGGCATGCGAGAAACATCGAGTTTATGTGGGGATGAAAGAGCGATTGCTGAAGACCAGTCCGCTTTGGGAAAACGTGGATGTGCGGGATTATAATGCGCAGGAGGAATTTGCGGTCCGGAACGCGGCAATTACTGCAGAGGGAGCGATTGGAACCGCAATAGGGGAATATCCAGATGTTCTCTATCACAGCAGATGCTTGGTCGTCGGCTTTGGAAGAATCGGAAAGCAGCTTTCTTTAAGGCTCAAAGCGATGGGGGCAAATGTTTCTGTTTGTGCGAGAAAAGAAAAAGATTATGCGATGATTGAATCACTTGGGATGGAGCCGATTCCAACAGCAAAAATCGGGGAAAAAGCTTCTTTTGATTTGACTTTTAATACAGTGCCGGCAGTTTTATTTAACCGTATGGTTCTGCAGCAATTTCCAAATACAATGATTTTGATTGATTTGGCATCTTCCCCCGGCGGGGTCGATTTGGAAGCGGCAAAGGAGCTGGGAATCCACGTTGTGCAGGCGCTTTCGCTGCCGGCGAAGATAGCTCCAAAAGCAGCAGGAAAAGTGATGCAGCAAACGATTTATATGATGATGGGGGAGTGAAAGGATGAAACAGCTTACCTTTGGATTTGCTATGTGTGGATCATTCTGCACATTTTCAAAAGCTTTTGAACAGATGGAATCTTTGGTGCAGAACGGATATCAAATTGTTCCGATTATGAGCGAAACAGCGAGCAGCACCAATACCAGATTCGGCAATGCAGACGATTTTAAAGTTCGGGCGGAGATGCTTTGCGGTCACCCGGTCATTGACAGCATTGTAAAAGCGGAACCAATCGGCCCGAAGCATTTGGTGGACCTAATGATCGTTGCACCCTGTACCGGGAATACGCTGGCAAAGCTTGCGCATGGAATTACGGATACGGCAGTTACAATGGCAATAAAGTCCTGTTTGCGTATTGGATTACCGGTGCTGATTACGTTAGCAACAAACGATGCTTTGGCGGCTTCTGCCCAAAATATTGGACGCCTGCTCAATACCAAGCATATTTTCTTTACTCCATTCCGGCAGGATGCGCCGGAAACAAAAGCGACCTCTGTGGTAGCAGATTTTTCCATGATTTTGCCGGCAGCATTAAAAGCTTTAGAAGGCAAACAATTGCAGCCGCTTCTTTTAGGCAGCAATGATTCATTTTAAGATTGTATCAAAGGCAATTTCATGCTATTATAAAAAACAAAAGAAAGAAATTTAATGGATTATGCAAAAGACAAAGGAGTGTTTGCTATGCAGCAGTATCGTCCGGATACCGTATGTATCCACGCAGGCTATACACCGAAAAATGGAGAACCGCGTGTACTTCCGATTGTTCAAAGTACTACTTATCGGTATGAGACAGGAGAACAGATGGGAAAGCTGTTTGACCTGGAGGAAGATGGATTTTTCTACACACGGATTGCAAACCCCACTTTGGATGCAGTGGAAAAGAAGATTGCTGCATTAGAAGGCGGCGTAGGCGCAATGCTGACTTCTTCTGGAATGGCGGCATCCTTTATGGCAACCTTTAATATTTGCCCTACAGGGAGCCATATTGTTTCGAGTAATGCGGTTTATGGCGGTACTTTTAATTTATTTAATAAAACAATGCGCGAGATGGGGATAGAGACTACTTTTGTGCATCCGTCGGCAACAAAAGAGGAATTGGAAGCGGCTTTTCAGGAAAATACCCGTGCGGTTTTCTGCGAGACCCTTTCCAACCCGTCTTTGGTCGTAACGGATCTGGAACTTTTTGCGCAGGTTGCTCATGAGCATGGGGTCCCTCTAATTGTTGATAACACATTCCCAACGCCGCTTAATTGCCGCCCATTTGAATTTGGGGCGGATATTGTTGTTCATTCTACCACGAAATATATGGATGGTCATGCAGTACAGTTGGGCGGCGTTATTGTAGACAGCGGGAATTTTGACTGGACAAACGGGAAATATCCGGCGTTAACAGAACCGGATGAATCCTATCATGGAATCACCTATACAAAGCAGTTTGGAAAAGCAGCTTATATTACAAAAGCCAGAGTGCATATGATGCGTGATCTGGGTGCGCAGGCAGCTCCGATGAATGCATTTCTTCTAAACCTTGGGCTAGAGACGCTGGCTCTGCGAATGGAACGCCACTGTTCCAATGCACAGAAGGTCGCAGAATTTTTGGAGAAGCACCCGAAAGTGTCTTGGGTTAACTATCCGGGACTTGCAAGCAGTCCATATTATCAGCTTGCACAAAAGTACCTGCCAAATGGAAGCAGCGGTGTGGTGTCGTTTGGTGTAAAGGGAGGAAGAGAGGCTGCCAGTAAATTTATGTCTGGCTTAAAGCTTGCTTCCATCGTAACGCATGTGGCGGATCTGCGTACTTGTGTATTGCATCCTGCAAGCACAACGCATCGTCAGATGAGCGATCAGGAGCTTTTAGAAGCTGGCGTAAAACCGGATCTGATCCGCTTTTCCGTTGGAATCGAAAATCCGAATGATATTTTGGAAGATTTGGAACAGGCTTTGAAACAGGTCTGAGTTTGATTTGATAGAATAAAAAACAGCTGCCCGGTAAAACGTTTACTGCTGGACAGCTGCTTTTTTATTTTACGGTAATTAGATGATACTCTTTTGTACCGAGTCCCATCTTTTCACCATGAGCAATTTGTGTTCTCCAGGAACAGTTGGGGAAAAGCGCTGTAAAATAGTCGTCGCCTTGCTTTGCTTTTCCATCCAGTTCAGAACCAGGTAAAATGATCTGCTGATTCACCGCATCTGCACAGGCCTGATCCAGTGCAATCGGGTCAAAAGAAGCAAACATGCCTACATCCGGTACGACCGGCGTATCATTTTCCTCATGGCAGTCGCAATAGGGAGAAACACTGACAACCAGACTGATATGAAACTGTGGACGATTATGCAGAATTGCCCAACTGTATTCCACAATCTTTTTGTTGAGAATTTCTTCCACTTCGTCATTAGCAGCGCAAATTGCGTCTTTGGGGCAAACTCCGATACATCTGCCGCAGCCTACGCATTTTTCGTGATCGATTGCAGCTTTTTTATTGGTAACCGTAATGGCATGATGCGCACAAACTTTGGTGCACCGTCCGCAGCCGATACATTTTTCCGAATCGGTCAGAGGCTTCCCGGCACTGTGCATTTCCATTTTGCCAGCACGGGAACCGCCTCCCATACCGATATTTTTCAGTGTGCCGCCAATTCCAGTTGACTCGTGAACTTTAAAATGGGTCAGAGAGATGATGACATCTGCATCCATCAGCGCACGAGCAACTTTTGCCTCTTTTACATATTCGCCGCCTTCTACCGGAACCAGCACTTCATCTGTTCCTTTGAGGCCGTCTGCAATCAGAATCTGACAGCCGGTTTGAAGCGGAGAAAACCCGTTGAGATAAGCGGTATCAAGGTGCTCCAGTGCATTCTTTCTGCCGCCTACATAAAGCGTATTGGCATCTGTTAAAAATGGTTTTCCGCCTTGACTCTTTACAAAGTCGGCAATCGTTTTTGCATATTGATGGCGCAGAAAAGCAAGATTCCCAAGCTCTCCGAAATGCATCTTGATTGCCGCAAATTGATCCTCAAAATGAATTTTCCCCATACCGGCAGCCGTGATCAGCCTGGTAAGTTTTTTTTGTAGGCTGTCACCCGGCTTTACACGCATATTTGTAAAATAAACATTGGATGCGTTCATGGTGAATTCTTCCTGCCTTTCGTCCTTGATTTTTTGTGGGGGAAAGCGGTGGAAGTTAAATGAAAACTGTCACAGATCATTTCTTGCAAATCACAGAGTGGAAGCGCAAGATTTGGATACGCGGAGATCCAGTGACGTTTATTCATGTGCCACCCAGCGGTAACAGAGTCTGGATAAACGCTGCGCCAAAAATCCGCTTTTGGCGGTTCGCATTTTAAATTGATACAAAGACCCTTTTTCTGCTGGGTAATCAGCCCAAACCACTTTTTATTCTCTTTATGGCGCAGAGCGATAGCATCCCCGCTTTGAAAGGGACAGTCGGCTACAGCACCGGAAAACCCAAGACATAGTTTACATAACTCATTACTTGTCATAGAGAAAATCCCCCGTTAATATCTGTGGTTATTTTAACATAAAGTATGGCAAAATACCAGCAATGATTCTCGATCAAGAATCTTCTTGTTTTCTTAGAAAACCGTCCTATAATGGAAGCAGTTAAAGAAGAAAGGAAGTCGTTTGCAGATGTCAGTATTAGGGGCAGTGATCGTTCCGCATCCACCGATTATTCTGCCGGAGATCGGCAAGGGTGAAGAAAAGAAAATCGGTAAAACAATCGAAGCATATCGAAAAGTTGCCCGAATGGTGGCAGATTGGAATCCGAATACTGTGGTGATTACTTCACCGCATACGGTGCTGTATGCGGATTACTTTCATATTTCTCCAGGTAAAAAAGCAGAGGGGGATTTTCTTTCATTTGGAGCACCGAATGTAAGAATCACAGCGGATTATGATCAGCTGTTTGTAGAAGAACTGATGAAAAGAGCTAGGAGGGCACATCTGCCGGCTGGAACTTTCGGAGAGCAAGGGCCGGAACTTGACCACGCAACGATGATTCCGCTGCGCTTTTTGCAGGAAGCGGGAGTCTCTTGTAAAGTGATTCGAGTTGGCCTTTCAGGATTATCGGCGCTGACTCATTATCGCCTCGGAAAATGTATTTCTGAAACAGCGGAAGCATTACAGCGCAAAATTGTGTTTGTGGCAAGCGGTGATCTTTCTCATAAGCTTTTGGAGAGCGGTCCTTATGGATTCTCTGAAGATGGTCCGCGTTTTGATCATCAGGTGACAGAGGCAATGAAGACAGGAGACTTTTTAAAATTTCTGGAGTTTTCGGAACCTTTCTGCGAATCGGCGGCAGAATGCGGACTGCGTTCTTTTCAGATTATGGCGGGAGGATTGGATGGCTTATCTGTTTCTCCAGAGTTGCTTTCTTATGAAGGAACTTTCGGAGTTGGCTATGCTGTAGCGAGTTTTTCAGTAACTGGGAAAGATGAGTCCCGTCATTTTGATCGTTTTTATGAGGAGCAGGAAAACCAAAGAGTGATGCAGAAAAGGCAGCAGGAAGATCCTTATGTGCGTTTGGCAAGAAAAAGTCTGGAGACTTTTGTCGAGACAGGAAAACGGTTGTCTTTGCAGAATCTTTTAACGCAGCTGCCGGAAGAACTGCGGGAAAAGAAAGCCGGTGCGTTTGTCTCGATTCATCAGGAAGGAAGGCTGCGCGGCTGTATTGGGACCATTGAACCTGTTTTTTCTTGTTTGGCAGAGGAAATTATTCACAACGCTGTTTCGGCAGGAAGTGCTGACCCAAGATTTTCGCCGGTCAGAAAAGAAGAACTGCCAAGCTTGGAATACAGTGTAGATGTGTTAGAAAAGCCGGAAAAAATTTCGTCGCCCGAAGAGCTGAATGTAAAAAAATATGGGGTCATTGTTTCTGATGGAGAAAGGAGAGGACTTCTGCTTCCAAACCTAGAGGGAGTGACCTCTGTAAAACAGCAAATTGAGATTGCACGGGAAAAAGCAGGTATTGGGAAAAACCAGAGCTATTCGTTAGAACGCTTTAAGGTGGTGAGACATTTTTGAAAGAAATTTGTGAAATCTGTTTTCATCATTGTGTTTTGAAGGATGGAGAAATTGGATTTTGCCGCGCACGAAAAAATCAGAATGGAAAGATAATTCCAATTAATTATGGAAAAATCACCTCTATTTCTCTCGACCCAATCGAGAAGAAACCTTTGCGACAATTCTATTCGGGAAAGAAAATTCTTTCGATCGGCAGTTTCGGCTGTAATCTTCGGTGCCCTTTTTGCCAGAACTATGAAATATCAATGGCACAAGAGACACAGTGCGGACAGATTTTCTGTACGCCGACACAGCTTTTCAGAAAAGCACAGGAGCTGGTTCCGAAAGGAAATATTGGACTTGCCTATACCTATAATGAGCCTTTAGTCGGCTATGAATTTGTTCGAAACTGCGCCAAAAAGATTCATGAGGGAAATCTTAAAAATGTGCTGGTGACAAACGGGACGATCTGTAAAGAACCATTGCAGGAACTTTTGCCGCTGATCGATGCCGCTAATGTGGATTTAAAAGCGTTTACGCCGCAGTTTTATCAAAAGATCGCCGGAAATTTGGAGGTAGTAAAAGAGACGATTCGAATGATGGCGGATCATTGTCATCTGGAGGTGACAACACTGGTGATTCCAGGAGAAAACGACAGCATAGAAGAAATGAAAGAGTTGTCTTTTTGGCTTTCCTCTGTGCGGCGTGATATCCCGCTGCATATTACACGCTTTTTTCCGCGCTATCAGTTTAAAAATCATCCGCCGACTCCGGTCGAAACGATTCATCGACTTTGTGAAACAGCACGAGAGTTTTTGGAGTATGTTTATCCCGGCAATTGCTAAAAAGGGAGCAGCATCGTGATAAAAAGCGATGCTGTTTTTTTTAAATGCAAAGGATTTTTGTTTTTTTCATTGACTTTTTTTGAGAATGCTGTTATGATGCTAATAGAACATATGTTCAAATTGAAGATATTAAGAAGGATAGAGCGATGACAACAATGGAGAAACTAAAGATCCTGACTGATGCGGCAAAGTACGATGTTGCCTGTACTTCGAGCGGGGTCGATCGTTCCGGGAAAAAAGGTGGCCTTGGTTCGACGCAGTTCAGCGGAATCTGTCACAGCTTTGCAGCAGACGGCAGATGTATTTCTCTGTTAAAAGTTCTCTATACCAATTTTTGTATTTGTGATTGTAAATATTGCGTCAATCGCCGTTCCAATGACGTGAAAAGAGCCTCTTTTACACCGCGGGAGTTGGCAGAACTTACGATTGGCTTTTATAAAAGAAATTATATTGAGGGATTATTTTTAAGCAGTGGGATTATTAAAAATCCAGATTATACCTGCGAGCAAATGCTGAAAGTGCTGGAATTATTGCGGGAGGAATATCATTTTCGAGGATATATTCATGTAAAGGCGATCCCCGGGGCAGATGATCAACTTTTAAAAAAACTTGGCATGCTTGCAGATAGAATGAGCGTTAATATTGAACTGCCTTCAGAAGAAAGCTTAAACCGGCTTTGTCCAGATAAAAACCGAAAGGCAATTTTTCATCCGATGGGGCTGATTTCGGGTGGGATTCAGGTCCATACGAAAGAATTGGTACAATATCGCTATGCACCAAAGTTCGTACCCGCAGGGCAGAGCACCCAAATGATTATCGGTGCGACCAAAGATACCGATTATCAGATTTTAAATCTTGCGGAAAGTCTCTATCAGAAATATCAGCTAAAACGGGTTTTCTTTTCGGCTTATGTACCGGTAGCAGAAAATGCGCTTTTGCCGCCTTTACAAACGAAACCGCCTCTTTTAAGGGAGCATCGCCTTTATCAGGCGGACTGGCTTTTGCGCTATTACGGATTTGAAGCGCGTGAACTTTTGGATCAAGAGCATCCGCAGTTTAATCCGGTGATTGATCCGAAGTGTAATTGGGCGCTGCAGCATATGAACTTTTTTCCGGTAGAAGTGAATTGTGCAGATTATCACACCTTGCTGCGTGTACCTGGAGTTGGGCCAAAATCAGCTAAGGCAATCTTGCAGGCACGGCGTGCTGCTACGCTTGACTTTACCGGCCTAAAAAAATTGGGAGTGGTCTTAAAGAGGGCGCAGTATTTTTTAACCTGCAGCGGGCGTATCATTGATGGACTGCGGGTCACTCCTGATATTGTCCTGCGCAATCTGATTAGTCAGCAGGGAATCGAATTACTGAAAACAGAGGAACCTCCTGAGCAGTTGAGCTTTTTTTCGCCCACAGAATCTTTTGAGCAAATTAGGCAGTTAATGCCGATCAGAATCAGAGGGTAGAGAGAACAATTATGCAGGAAACAAACATTATTTATCACTATGATGGAAGCTTTGACGGTTGTATTTGCTGTGTATTTGATGCGTTTTATCGCAGAGAAAATCCAATGAAGATTCTTTCTAAAGAGGAAAGACAGGTTACTTTATTTCCAGTGCACGAAGTGCAAACAGATTTTTTTCATGCAAAACGTGTTTTAAATGCGCTTTATGAAAAGGTGTCTCCCAAGGTGGTTCGGTTTATAGAAGAAGGATTCTTGTCCTGTGAACCGGAAAAAGAAAAATTGATTTTGGAAACGATCCGCAGAGCTTTTCGGGATGGTGCGAATGTTTTAAACAATCTTACAGATGATTCAGTCGGTAAGCTTTATCGCGCTGTTAAATTTTTAAAAAATGAGACCCATCTTTTATGCGGATTTGTGCGCTTCTCAGAACAGAATCATATACTTTGTGCCGTGATTTCTCCTAAAAATCGAGTATTACCGCTTTTAGCGCCCCATTTTTGCAGGCGTTATCCGGAGGAACATTTCCTGATTTATGATAAAACACATCAAGAGGCAGTCATTTATCAGCCTTATGAATCAATTTTGATTCCATTGGAGAATTTTCAAGCTTTTCCAGCCGATGAAGAAGAAAAAAATTTCAGAGCACTCTGGAAGTGCTTTTATGATACCATTGCAATTGAAGGGCGGTTAAATCCAAAGTGCCGAATGAATCATATGCCCAAGCGATATTGGAGCCATCTGACAGAATTGCAGGAACAGACAGAGAATTTTAACGATGAGAATTCTGAAAAAACACTTTCGCTCAAAAAAATATCGGAATCATAAATTAGAAAGATCACATAAAAAGCGCTCCGGAAAAATTCCGAAGCGCTTTTTATATTTTACTGCATTTCTTCTTGAATTGCTGCCATTAAAGGTGGGATCAGTTGCTTTTTGCGACTCATTAAGCCCGGCAAAACAGCACAGTCTCCTTGAGGCTTTACATGAAATGCTTTTTCGATGATCGCAGCAGCATGGGGTCCGGTGAACATCAAGTCGGTTGATTCTCCGGGCACGTCGGTAAACATGTAAAAAATCATCGGAATTCCCTGATAGGCAGCCGCTTTTGACAAATAAGGGCCAACCAGCTTCTTAGCGGCAACTTTTGATTTTTTAGTCATATAGGTTCCTTGACCGACACCGAAACGGACATCCCCACGGCTGAAAATTTTGAAATCTGACAGGAAAATTTCTTCTGCATTCTTTCCGGTTAGATCCGCACCAGCTTCAAACATTTGCTCGGCGTATTGAGGAATGTTGACGTTGGCAATCTTAGCAAGTTCTTCGGCAACTGCCTTGTCAACTGGAGTGCAGGTTGGGCTGCGGAACATCAGAGTATCCGAAAGAATTGCGGAAAGCAGCAGACCTGCAATGTCTTTTGGGATTTCCACGTTATTTTCATGAAACATCTGGTAGACAATTGTACAGGTGCATCCCATCGGGACATTGCGGAAATAGACGGGATTCATGGTTTCTACAGCCTTTAGACGATGATGGTCGATGATTTCGAGAATCTCCGCTTGGTCAAGGCCGTCTACAGCCTGCGTCTTTTCATTATGGTCAACCAGAATAATCTGTTTGCGATGAACATTCAGTAAGTTTCGTCTGCTGATAACGCCACAGTAGAGGCCATTATCATTTAAAACAGGAAAATAACGAAACCGAACGTTTGCCATTACTTTGTGAGCATCTTCAACTGGCGTGTTCAAATTAAATTTACTAATATTATCTTTTGTCATATAATGGCTGATAGGTGCTGCCTGACTGATTAGCTTTGCAACGTCATAAATAGGGTGAGGAGTTGTAATGATTCTGCATCCTTTTTCTGATGCGCGTGCTATAATGGTTTTTGGAGCGGCGAGACCGCCACAGATGATGATACATCCTGCACCGCATTCAATGGCACACAGCTGACTTTCGTAACGGTTGGAAAGGATGACCATATCGCCTTCTTTGACGTATTCTTCCATGGCGTCTGGTGTAGCGGCTCCAATAAAGATATTTCCCTTGTCAATCACGGCATCTTCATCACCGAGAATCATTTTGCCTTCCAGAGTCTGTACAACATTTTTATACGGCGTATGTGCTTTGGAAAGGACTGCAGTGTCTAATAGATCCATATTGGCAGTTGCAATATCTCGAATGGTAATAATACCAAGGAGTTCTTTTTTCGGATTCGTAATGCAGAGCGTATCAATTTCTACACTGCGCATCAGCATCCATGCAGACTTTAGCGACATGTTTCCATCCACTCCGGGCTGGCAGCGAATGTCAATATCTTTTACCTGAGGGCTGACATCGGTGCAAAGTCTAGGGGATTTGACACCGAAATATTTCAAAACAAATTCAGTTTCTCGATTTAAAAGGCCAGCGCGACGTGCTTCGGCGTTGATCCCAAGTTTTTTCTTTAAATAAGCGTATGCAATCGCAGAACAGATGGAATCTGTGTCAGGATGTTGGTGACCGATTACATTCACCTTACGGCGGACATCGGTATTGGGCNNAATTGTGGGTTTGAGGCAAATCTATTTACCGGGCAGATTTGCTACAAATATCACTTTTATTATAACACAATTCTTTAATGGTGCAATTGCTTTCCGAAAAGGATTTCGCTTTTAAGGTTAAAAAAAGAGATAAAAT
>DIQY01000040.1:18830-19284 GCA_002424295.1 Ruminococcaceae bacterium UBA5450
TTACGGCGGACATCGGTATTGGGCATGAAAAGCCCCTCCTTTTATCTTAAATTGTGGGTTTGAGCAAATCTATTTACCCAGCAGACTTGCTACAAATATCACTTTCATTATAACACAATTCTTTAGTGGTGCAATTGCTTCTCTAAAAGGATTTCGTCTTAAATGTTAAAAAAGAGATAAAATGAAAAGGTTGGTTTTCTTTTTTACACTTAAAAAAGAAAATAAAAGCCATAATTCTAATGATATTTTTATAAAATAACGGAAAATAAAGAATTAATGAAAAAAGGCCTTGACAGAAGCAATGTGTTTTTGTATAATTAAAAAGCTTCCTATGAAGCAGCGCTGAATTCGGCCCGTTGGTCAAGTGGATAAGACAGCGGCCTCGCACGCCGTTAACGTGGGGTCGAATCCCGCACGGGTCACCATTTGAATATTTCTTAATTTAATATAGACT
>DIQY01000041.1:0-120 GCA_002424295.1 Ruminococcaceae bacterium UBA5450
CATCATTTCACAGAGATTTTCTGCAATTGCCTGCCCTTGCCCGCGCTCTTCGGCAGCAACACCGCAGTATGCACCGGCAGTATCGATAATGCAGAAAATCGGACGGTGGAATTTTTCCGC
>DIQY01000041.1:422-543 GCA_002424295.1 Ruminococcaceae bacterium UBA5450
AGGCATCCCGCAAAGCCGTCCGATACCGGCGATGACTGCCGGATCGTCACCAAAGCGCCGGTCACCGTGAAGCTCTGTAAAATCCGGAATCAAATGAAAAAGAAAATCAGAGGCGGTAGGG
>DIQY01000041.1:780-14332 GCA_002424295.1 Ruminococcaceae bacterium UBA5450
TCTGCCTCCTCACTGTGATGTAAGCTCAAAAGATTTGAGAGCTGTTCTTTTTGGTTTTCCCGATCGGAAAGTGCATCGACAAACCCTTTTTCCAAAAGAAATTCTGAGCGTTGGAACCCTGCAGGCAGTTTTTGGCGAATCGTCTGTTTAATGACACGAGGGCCGGCAAATCCAATCAGCGCCTGAGGCTCAGCGAGGATAATATCCGCTTCCATTGCGAAACTTGCCGTAACGCCGCCGGTAGTCGGGTCGGTCAAAACAACGATATAAAGAAGTCCCGCATCGCTGTGCAGCTTTACGGCGCCGCTGGTTTTAGCCATCTGCATTAAAGAAAGAATCCCTTCCTGCATGCGCGCGCCGCCGGAAACCGTCCAGCCTACGACGGGCAAATGATTTTCGGTAGCATATTCAAAAAGGCGTGTAATCTTTTCTCCGACCACAGTTCCCATAGAACCCATCATAAAATTAGGCTCCATAACAAAGATCGCGCATGGTTCCTGATGAATTTGCGCGGTTCCGCAGACAACGCCCTCTCGTTCGTGAGTGGAAAGAAAGGAATGAGCAAGTTTTTTATTATAATCCGGAAAATCCAGAATGTTTTTACTGCGCAGTTTCCCGAAAAGTTCAGAAAAAGAACCTTCATCAGTCATCATGGCAATGCGCTCACGAGCGCTCATATGTAAAAGATGACCGCATTTTGGGCATGTAAAAAATGATTTTTCCAAATCGTGTGCAAACAAAATCTTTTTGCATTTGGGACAGCTAATACATAATCTACCCGGAATATTTGGCTGAGAAGCGCTTTCACCGCCTTGTTCCAGTGCGTTTTTTGGTTTTGGAAATAATTCTTTATTCAGCACTCTTTCACCTTCTCCTTATTTTTCTTTCATTAAAAGGTCCATAAAATCGGTACGGTAGGTACCGTTTCGAAAAGTAGGATCATCTAAAATTTGTAATTGCAGTCCAACATTATGATGGATTCCGTCGATAATCAGTTCACATAAAGCAGTGCGCATTTTGCGAATCGCTTCTTCTCGAGAAGAAGCGGAAACGATCAGTTTGCCGATCATGCTGTCATAAAACGGAGGAACCGTATATCCCTGATAAAGAGCGGTATCAAAGCGCACGCAGGGACCGCCGGGAATGTGAAGAAAACGAATGGTACCACAGCTCGGTAAAAATCCGCGTTCCGGATCTTCTGCATTGATGCGGCATTCCAGAGCGTGGCCCGAAGGAATGATTTCTTTTTGCGTAAAATTGAGCGGAATGCCCGCGGCAATTCGAATCTGCCATTTGACAAGGTCAAGTCCCGTAACAAGTTCCGTAACCGGATGTTCTACCTGCAGGCGGGTATTCATCTCCATAAAGTAGAACTTTTCATCATAATAGAGAAATTCGACTGTTCCGGCGCCCACATAACCGCAGGCTTTTGCGGCTTTGAGAGCTGCCTCCTGCATCTTTTTGCGGATCGACTCAGAAATCGCGGGGCTGGGACTTTCCTCTAAAAGCTTTTGGTGATGGCGCTGAACCGTACATTCCCGTTCGCCAAGCGTTACACAGTTTCCATCTTTGTCGCAAAGCAGCTGCATTTCGATGTGCTTTGCAGGATAAAGATACTTTTCAAGATAAACGCCGCCGTCTCCGAAAGAGGCCTGTGCTTCTGCCGAAGCAGTACGCCACGCATTTTCAAAATCCTCTTCGCGCTCTACTAGGCGAATTCCGCGTCCGCCGCCGCCGGAGCGGGCTTTTACTAAAAGCGGGAATCCAATTTGATGCGCAGCGGCAAAAGCTGCTTTTAAGGTATCTACTACTTCACTGCCGGGGATTACCGGAATGCCGGCCTCTTGCATCATTCGGCGCGCCGCATCTTTATCTCCCATTTCGGAGATCACTTCGGCAGGCGGCCCGATAAAGGTAATCCCACAAGTCCTGCAGAGATCAGCAAATTCGGCGTTTTCACTTAGAAGACCATAGCCCGGATGAATGGCTTCGGCACCGGTAACGCTGGCCGCAGTCAGGATTGCCGTCATATTCAGATAGCTTTCGCTTACGGGAGCCGACCCAATACAGATGGCTTCGTCGGCAAGAGAAACGTGCAGTGCGTCTCGGTCAGCTTCGGAGTATACTGCTACTGTTGAGATCCCCATTTCGCGGCAGGCGCGAAGAATCCGAATAGCAATTTCTCCACGGTTTGCAATTAGAATTTTAGAGAACACAAAAGCACCTCATTTCTCGGAGACCGCAAAAGAAAATTCGCCGGAAACCACCATCTTATCATTTACATATCCTTTTCCAGAAGCAAAATAAAACGGAGGACGGGATTTTGTGATTTCACATTTTAGAATCAGTGTGTCACCGGGGCGTACTTGCCCGTGAAAGCGCACTTTGTTCATGCCTGCGTAAAGGGGCGTTTTTCCTTTTAATTGCTCTTTTAACGGCAGACAGCAGGTCTGGGCAAGCATCTCACACTGAATGACGCCGGGAACGATTGGATATCCCGGAAAATGGCCTTTTAAAAACCATTCATCTCCGCGAACGGTATAATGTCCCTCCGCACTGTTTTCACCGGTTTGGTTCGCTTCATCCAAAAGCAGCATTGGTTCTCTGTGGGGGAGAATCGTTTTTAATTCTTCTTTTGTCATGAGAATCCCTCTTTTCCTAAGAATAAACAAAGACGGCGAACGGGTTCGTCGTCTGAAAAATCTTTAGCCAATATAGAAAAGTGTTTGACCGTATTCAACGACTTGACCGTTTCGGATGCAAATATCGAGAATTTTTCCATCCTTTTCGGCAGAAATCTCGTTAAAGAGCTTCATAGCTTCGATAACACAGAGAGTGTCGCCCTTTTTGACGAAATCGCCTACGCTTACAAACGGTTTTGCATCGGGGGAGGGGGCGTTATAAAAAACGCCGACCATGGGAGCTTTTAATGGGGTTCCTTCTGGGGTAGGAGAAATTTTCAAAGCGGATTTTTCTGCTTTTTCCTGCGGCTGCGCCGAGATCGGTGCTTTTTCAGAAAAAGCACGTTCCAGCCGCAGGTGTGTGCCGTTTTCTTTCAGATCGAGGACCGAAAGACCGGTTTCCTGCATCAGACGTGAGAGCGAACGAATTTCTTCCAGTTTCATTCAGAGTTAGTCCTCCTTTTCTTTATGAAAAGCCAGACAGGCATTATGTCCGCCAAAGCCGAGGTTAGTGCTGATTGCCCATTCGGGATCTTTTTTAAGTGCCTCATTCGGAGTATAGAAAAGATCGCATTCGGGATCGGGCTCTTGATAATGAATGGTCGGAGGAATGATTCCGGTTTCAAGGGCTTTTACGCAGGCGATTGCTTCTGCTGCACCGGTTGCACCCAGCATATGGCCATGCATGCTCTTGGTAGAGCTGATCCATGCGCTTTTTGCCCATGATTCACCCAGTGCTTTTTTAAATGCCAGTGTTTCTGTTTTGTCGTTGAGAGCAGTACTGGTGCCGTGAGCATTAATATAAAGCGGGGTGTCCTTTGCAATTTTTGCTTCGGCGACTGCCAAACGAATTGCTTCGGCAGGGCTTTCCGCAGAGGCTTCCGGCGCTGTCATGTGATAAGCATCGTTTGTGTTTCCGTAACCGCAGATTTCCGCATAGATATGCGCGCCGCGTTTTTTAGCGTGATTGTAGTTTTCCAAAATCAGAATGGCTCCGCCTTCTCCCATGACAAAGCCGCTGCGGCGTTTATCAAATGGAACAGAGGCGCAGTTCGGATCGGTGCCGGTGTGGAGTGCCATGCAGTTTGCAAAACCTGCGGTAGCAAGTTCGTTGATAGTCGCTTCGCTGCCGCCCGCGATCATTGCGTCTGCATAGCCGTTCTGAATCGCACGATAAGCTTCGCCAATCGCGTTTGCGCTTGTTGCACAGGCTGTCGTAATGCACATACTGGGGCCTTTTGCAGAAAATCGGATAGCAATGGTGCCCGCAGCCATATTGGAGATCAGCATCGGAATAAAGAAAGGCGAAACGTGACGTGGGCCTTTTTCTTTGCATTTTATGCATTCTTTCATGAAGGTTTCCATTCCGCCGATTCCGCTGCCGACATAAACGCCAAGGCGATTATCAGGAACAGTCCCAAGAAGTTTGCTGTCTTCCATCGCCTCAGAGGCGGCGGCTACAGCGTACTGTGTGTAGAGATCCGCTTTTCGCGCATCCCTTTTATCCATATAAGTGAGCGGGTCAAAGCCTTTTACTTCGGCCGCAAGGGTTACTTTGCTGTCTTTGGTATCAAAGCGAGTAATGGGAGCAATTCCGCAGACACCGTGGACAAGATGATCCCAAAAAGTAGGGGCATCGTTTCCAATCGGCGTAATCGCTCCGACTCCAGTTATGGCAACTCGATTCATCAAAACAGCTCCTTTCTCTGTTAGAAATTACATGCACATTCCGCCGTCTACCCGAAGTACGACTCCTGTAATATAAGAGGCGCTAGGGCCTGCCAGAAAAACTGCCGCATCGGCGATATCTTCCGGCTGAGCCATTCGTTTGAGCGGAATCGAGCGAAGGGTTTCTTCCCGCACTTTTTCGGGGAGAGAAGCGGTCATATCGGTTTCAACAAATCCGGGAGCAATCGCATTGCAGGTGATATTTCGGCTGCCGAGTTCTTTTGCCACCGATTTTGTTAAGCCGATCAATCCGGCTTTTGCGGCGGAGTAATTGGTTTGTCCACCGTTTCCGGAAAGACCGACTACAGATGAAATATTGATAATACGGCCTTCGCGCGCGCGAAGAAACGTGCCGTAAAATCCTTCGATCATATGAAAGGCGCCTTTCAGATTGGTATTGAGAACAGCGTCTAAATCTTCCTCTTTCATGCGGCGTAAAAGCCCATCCCGGGTAATTCCCGCGTTATTTACGAGGATTTGTACAGAAGTAAAGTCATTTAAAATCTCTTTGCAGGTAACGCTTGTGGCGTCTGCATCGGTAACATCACATTGATAAGCCTGTGCTTTAATGCCAAACGCCAAAAGCTCAGAGGTCGTTTTTTGTGCAGCCTCTTTGTTTCCGGCATAAAGAATCGCAATATTGGCGCCTTCGGAAGCCATTTTTAAAGCGATTGCACGGCCGATTCCACGGGACCCCCCAGTGATGACGGCAGTTTTTCCGGAGAGTGTTTTCATCTTTTGCCCTCCTTTAATGTTTCTAGCGTAGATTGGAGAGTTTCGGCGTCTTCTACCCGTAAAATCTGTGCCTGCGGCAATGTCTTTTTGACAAGTCCGAAAAGCGTTTTTCCGGGGCCGCATTCGATAAAAGTATGAACGCCGGCCTGCGCCATATGCTCAATGGTTTTCTGCCATAAAACCGGGGAACAGATTTGTAGGGAAAGAAGCCGAATCATTTCATTTTTATCGGCAGGATAAGGCTGCGCTGTGTAATTTGCGTAAAGTGGAGTTTCTGGTGTATGCAGATCCACCTTTTGAAGATAATCGCCGAAGGACTGCGCAGCACTTTTCATCAGAGGAGAATGAAATCCGCCGCTGACTTTAATTGGGACTGCGCGTCCGCCTGCTTCTTTTACAGATTCACAGAGAGGCCCAATTTCCGGAAGCTTTGCGGAGACGGCAATTTGTCCCGGGCAGTTGTAATTGACCGGCCATGCAGCCTCAAATTTTTTACAGATTTCCGCTACTTCTTCTTCTGGAAGACGAAGGACAGCTGCCATGGAACCCGGATTTTCCTCTGCTGATTTTTCCATCAGTTCTCCGCGGCGGCAGACAGCGCGAAAGCCATCTTCGGGAGAAACCACTTTGCAAAAAGTCATCGCTGCAATTTCTCCCAGAGAAAAACCGGCAGCACAGCTGGGGGTAATGCCGGCTTCTTTTAAAGCAATCGCTGCTGCATAATCGACACACCAAACGCAAGGTTGAGTATTGCGGGTGATAGTAAGTTCTTCTTTTGTACCGGAAAAGCATTGATCTTTTGTGCCGGGACGGATTTTATCAGCCATTTCAAAAACTGCTTTGGCAGCGGGACTGACACGACAGAGGGATTGTCCCATTCCGGTATATTGGGTCCCCTGACCGCTAAACAGAAATGCTATCTGATCCATTTGGAAGCCCCTTTCAGTGCAGTTTCTGCGCCGGAAAACAGATCTTCAATAATTTCGGCACAGGTTTGTTCTTTTTTAACCATAGAGGCAACTTGTCCGGCAAGAAAGCATCCGTGCTCCAGATCGCCTTCCCGTGCAGCTTTGCGCAATGCGCCGGTTCCCAATTCCTGCAGGGATTCTTCCGAAATGGAAAGATTGGCTTCCTGCTTGGCAAATTCTCTGGAAAAAGGACTCTTTAGAGCTCGTACCGCATCGCCTGTTCGGCGGCCGGTCACGATTGTGTCGGTATCTTTTGATTTTAGGACTCGTTCTTTATAAATTTCAGAGATGGTGCATTCCTTTGCAACTAAAAAGCGGGTGCCGACCTGGATTCCCTGTGCACCCAGCATAAAGGCTGCGGCTGCCTGCCTTCCGTCTGCAATTCCGCCGGCGGCAAGAACGGGGACGTCTACAGCATCTACGATCTGCGGTACCATTGCCATTGTGGTAAGTTCTCCGATGTGGCCGCCGCTTTCGCAGCCCTCTGCCACTACGGCGCAGGCTCCATTGCGGACGGCTCGTTTTGCAAAATTCACAGAGGCAACGACTGGAACCACTTTAATACCTGCTTTTAGCCAGGCCGGCATATATTTTCCGGGAACGCCGGCACCGGTAGTTACGATGGGGACTTTTTCTTCAATGACGGTTTGTGCGACCTCTTCAACAAAGGGGCTCATCAGCATGACATTAACGCCGAAGGGCTTGTCGGTGAGTTCCCGGCATTTGCAAATTTCAGCGCGGAGTTGTTCCCCATTGGAATTCATTCCGGCAATCAGGCCCAAACCGCCTGCATTGCTGACTCCCGCTGCGAGAGAAGCGTCGGCGACCCACGCCATGCCTCCCTGAAAGATGGGATATTTGATTCCGAATAAATCACAAATTGGTGAATAAATCATTTTGAAACCTCCGAATCAAAAAATTTCTTAGGATCAATCGTCCAACGCAGAATTGCGCTGCCGGTAGTCAGGCCGCCGCCGAAAACGACAAGGCCTAAAAGATCACCAGGCTTAAAAGTGCCTTTCCGGCAAAACTCATCCATCAGAATTGGGACTGCTGCGGCGGAAGTGTTGCCCCAGTTCTGGATGTTGATACAATATTTTTCTGTTGGAATCGGCAAACGGTGCTGTGCCCCTTCAATAATTCGCAGATTTGCCTGATGAGGAAGCACCCAGTCAAGGTCTTTCAAATCAATGCCGGCTTCTTGGGCGGCAAGCTTTAATTGACGGCACAGATTGCTCACTGCAAAACGGTAGGTGCTTTGTCCGGACATGTGCAGATATTGCTCGGCAGGGTGATCTGCTTTTAAAAATGGACTTTGTCCGTCAGTATTATCGATTCTGAGCGTCAGAGGATCTCCCTTTGCGGTGAGGTGAATCGATAATAAAGCATCCCCTTGTCCAAGAACGACTGCACCTGCACCGTCTCCGAAGAGAGGGCAGGTGGTGCGGTCCTGATAGTTTAATAGACGGCTCATTGTCTCGGCGGCAACAACCAGTACCTTTTTGGCACGGTTGCGGCAAAACCAACCGTCTGCTGTATCCAGCGCATAAAGAAAACCGGAACAGGCGGCATTGAGGTCGAACGCAGGACAAGAGGCCCCCAGAGCGTTCTGCAGAATGCAGGCGGCAGAGGGAGTGATGCAATCGCCACGAATGGTGGCAACTAAAATTAAATCTAATTCTTTTGGTTGTACTTTGGCCATTTTGAGCGCTTTTCGAGCCGCTTCCAAGGCGAGGTCCTGGAGCGTTTCTGTGGTACAGACATATCGTGATTCAATTCCAGTGCGGCTTTTAATCCATTCATCAGAAGTGTCAACTAGTTGGGCGATGTCGTCGTTTGTTTTACGGCAGGCCGGGTGGGCGCTTCCGGTTCCCAGTATTTCAAAACTCATCTGCTACAAAACACATCCGTTTCTAACTAAATAATTAAAATATTTTAATAAAAAAATTATGCAACGAATTTCTGTATTTGTCAAGGGACCAATTCCCATAAAAAGGAAATCACAAGGGGATAAAAATGGAACAACGCCTTGTACGATTGAACAAAATATCCATATTTTAATGAATGGCGGCTCCAAAAAAGCGCATAGCATTTTGATAGCAGATCTTTTCTACTTGAGCGGCGGGCAGCTTTTTGTTAAGTGCTTCTGCAAGGAGTGGCAGCCCCTCATATCCGCCCATTTCGAGTTTGCTTTCGATTCCATCAAAGTCGCTGCCGAGTGCAACCGCATCAATTCCTGCCTGGTTGCAAAGATAGCAGGCACAGTGGACGATATCCTCAATTTTTGTCAGGTGATTTTCGGTGCCCGGCAAAAAACTGTCTTCGAAATTGACTCCGCAGATCCCACCGCAGTTCCCCAAAATATGTAGCATTTCATCGGTAAGATTGCGTGGGTGCGATTGTAAACTGCGTGCACAGGAATGGCTTGCAAGAAATGGAATATGCATTTCTTGGCTCAGTTCGGCAACGTTATAAAAGCCCCCATCAGAGAGATGAGAAACGTCTACTGCGATCCCTAAGTCCATCATTCGCAAAACGGCTTCTTTTCCAAATGG
This sequence comes from Ruminococcaceae bacterium UBA5450, assembly GCA_002424295.1. Taxonomy (GTDB): domain Bacteria; phylum Bacillota; class Clostridia; order Oscillospirales; family Acutalibacteraceae; genus Caproicibacterium. The sequence continues at coordinate 9,448 of DIQY01000041.1, forward strand.
TTTCAGCCCAAGGTTTGTTTTCGCTTCCTCGCGATCGTTGGGATAGCCTAACGAATTTTCGTAATTCCAGGTCAGCGTCATCAGCCGTACCCCGTCCCGATAAAGGGTTTCCAGTCTTTCGAGACTGCCGGATAGGAGAACCGAATCTTCGATGGTCAGAATTGCAGAAACAAGCCCCTTTTTCGTGTTTTGCTGAACATCTTCTAGGTTTAATGCCGGTGCAATTAAATCGCTGTTCTTTTGAAGTCCCTCCTGAAAAAGGAACTTTGCTTTCTGATAGAATTCCCACGGAGAATCTTTTATTCCGTATTTTTGCGCACATCTGTGGGTTGGAATCCAGATTGCGAAGCATTGCGCAATGGCACCGGTGCTTTGCAGGCGAACAAAATCGAGGTGACCGTTATTCCGGCGAAGAGAAGCTTTTTTTAACAGTCCGCTCATCGTTAGTGTATCACAGTGAAGATCAAAAAAGCGCATAAGAAAGTCTCCCTTTTTTAAAAATTATAACATACGAAACATACGAAAAATTTTACGAGGACTGCTTTTGCAAATTTTGCTAGAATCTTGTATTCCAGAGCCATTTATGATATACTCGGATATATTTTTGAGATTTACCGAAAAGCGGTATTTAAGCAGGAGGAAATGAAATTATGAATGTTCTAGTGGTGGGATGTGGACGCCTTGGTTCCCAGATCGCTGCAATCATGGATTCTATGGGGCATGACGTGGCAGTTGTGGATGAGCATCCGGAACTTTTTTATCGGCTGCCGACCGATTTTAGCGGGATGACCGTAGCAGGAATGCCAATGGATTTAAAGGTCCTGAAGAATGCCGGAGCGGAAAACTGCGATATGGCGGCGGTTGTTACTCCGGATGATAATTTAAATATTACGGTGACACAGATTATTCAGCAGTTTTTTAAAGTGGAAAATGTTGTTACCAGAATCAGCGATCCAGCCCGAGAAGAGGTATTTACGGCATTCGGTCTGCAAACGGTTTGCCCAACCAATCTTGCCGGCGATATGATCGTGCAGGCGCTTCTCAATCCAAATCAGAGTAAACAGGTGGCTTTTGGCACTGCCAATGCAGCGTTCCATACTTATCCGGCAGAAAGCTTTATGATTGGAAAGCGACTTGGCAGTATCGGTGTGAATGAAAAAGAAGTTCCATTTGCTTTGCTGCAAAAGGATGGAACGATGATTTTGGTCGGAAAGGATCCGGACTATCTGATTCAGCGGGAAGACCGTATGATTTGGACACAGGTTATTGATTGATCGGAGGGGAATCTTGTGAATATTGTAATTATGGGTGGCGGTAAACTTGGCCGTCAACTGGCACTTAATATGCTGGAAAGAAAAAGCACAGTACAGATTATCGAAAAGGATCGTCTGCGGAGTCTGCGTCTTGCAAATGAGCTGGATTTAGAGGTCATCTCCGGAAACGGAACGGAACTGAAGATTTTGGAGGAAGCGCGAACTTCTGAAGCGGATTGCTTTTTGGCAGTCAGCGGCAGTGACCAAGATAATTTGGTGGCCTGTCAGCTGGCAAAGCAGACTTTCGGCGTAAAAAAGGTAATTGCTCGAGCCAATGATCCGCGAAATTTAACGGCGCTCCGGGTTTTGGGAATTGATATTGTTGTGAGCAGTACCGAAATTATTACCAATATGATTGAGCAGGAAGTGAATGTCAGTGAGATGCACCTTCTGACAACTCTGAACCGCGGTCGTGCTGCCATTGTAGCAATGACGCTGACCGACCGTTCGACCATAAACGGAACTAAACTGAGGGATGTGGAGCTGCCGAACGGTTCACTGATTGTTTCTGTTTTGCGGGACGGACAAATGATTATTCCAAACGGCGATTTAGTCTTTTCTTCGGGAGACGAAATTGTGGCAGTCTGTGAAGGAAAATCACAGAAAGACCTGAATCGAATTTTATCAAGATGAAGAGATCAAACATTTAAAAAGGATAGACACAAACGATTTGTGTTTATCCTTTTTTCTAATTAAAATTCAATCCCTGCGCGTGCCGCTGCGCCATGATCAAAGGGATGTTTTTTCTTTTTCATTTCGGTTACATAATCGCACAAGGCTTCGATCTCCGGGTCCGGTTCATGCCCAGTCAGAATGAGCTCCCGATTTTGCGGAAAATGATGGAGTAAAAGGAGCAGATCAGTTCGGGAGAGAAACCCGATTTTTACAGCGTCAGTAACTTCATCTAAAATTAATACATCATAGGGCGTTTTTTGAGCAAAATAAAAAGCATTCTGCCAAAAAAGAGCGGCTTCTTCTTTTTCACTTTGATTCATCTGATTTGTAAATTTGAGATGTTCCGGATTTGGCAGAACCTGAAATTCTGGAAGCGACTGTAGAATATGACGTTCGGCGGAGTGATTGTCTTTTAAAAATTGCAGCAGAGTCACTTTCTTTCCAGCACCGCACGCGCGAATGCCAAGCCCTAAAGCGGCAGAAGTCTTTCCTTTTCCATATCCATAATAATAATGAATCATTCTTTTTAAAGCCCCTTTTTGTTGCGTTGATTTTAGTGTATACCGGTTTTTAAAAAAACAAAAGGGAAAAATTAATTTTTTTTGCGAAAAATCATAAAATAATGAGAGGCTTATCACCTGATTTTCACATAGATTCGTTATTCTAAAGCCATAAATTAAAAACGAAAGGGTGCATTTCTCATGTATGATCCCAATGATGAGAAAAATGTTCAGGGAAATCATTCCGATATGAATAATTCTTCGATCAATTCTTATGGGGGAAAGGACAGCGAGACTTCTTGGGAAGACGGTTGCTATCATTCCGGCTCGCAGCATAATGACAGATGGCAGTCGGATTCAAAAGAAGATCAATCATCGGATTTTTATTCCAGTTCTGCTTCCGGCTATCAAAATCCCGCTGGCCAAAATGAAAATTCCAGGGGGCAGTGGCATCAGAATACATGGCAGGCTCCAAATACACAGCCCCCGGTGAAAAATGTTCGGGAGAAAAAGAATCATTCCGGAAAAAAAGGAACCGGAAAACGAATCCTTGCTTGTGTGCTGATTTGCTTTTTGGTTTCAGCCGCAACACTTGGCGGATTTATCGCATTGGTGGATAACAATGTAATTAAATTCGGAAACTCCGGCAGCAGCGGCAGCGTTTTTACGGTAAATAAGCTGATCAACGATACGGCGAGCGGTGCTACCAATACTTCTTCTACCGGAACGACACAGCTTTTAACAAAGCAGCAGGCAGCAGCAAAAGTAACTCCTGCGGTAGTCTGTATTGAAAATTACCAGAATACCACCTCGAATTTCTCAGGCTACAGCAAAAATCAGCAGGGCGGAAGCACTGCTGGAAATACGGCAAGCAGCAGCAATGGTGATGTAGAAGGGGCTCCTTCCAGTGAAGGCTCCGGCATCATCGCAACATCAGACGGATATATCATCACCAATGCGCATGTCGTGGAAGGCGCTACCGGTTTAAAGGTAATTTTGTCAGATGCTTCTACCTATCAAGCGAAGCTGGTAGGAAGTGACAGCGTCACAGACCTTGCACTTTTAAAAATTGATGCGGCCGGTCTTACCGCCGCAGAATTTGGTTCCATCTCCGATCTTCAGGTCGGAGATGATGTTTTGGCAATTGGCAATCCGGGCGGTACTGCATTAAACTCTACGGTTACTTTTGGTAATGTTTCTGCTCTGGAGCGGCAGATCACTACTTCCAGCGGCTATACCATGAAATTTATCCAGACTGATGCGGCCATCAATCCTGGTAATTCCGGGGGAGCTCTCGTCAATCTCTATGGGCAGGTAATTGGAATTAATTCCAACAAATATACCGAAGTAGGCGATACTACAGCCGAAGGTTTGGGATTTGCAATCCCGATTGATACGGCTCAGCCTGTTATCAACGATCTAAAACAGTACGGATATGTAAAAGATCGTGCAATGCTGGGCGTTACCGGAACGATGGTCGATTCCATGACAGCTCGTTTCTATAATTTGCAGGTTGGCTATATGATCGAATCAGTCAGCAATGATTCCTTAAAGCAGGCAGGACTGCAAAAGGGAGATATCATTACAAAGATTGATGATACGAATGTTACCTCTTCTGGAACGATTACAAATGTTGTGGTGAGCAAAAAACCAGGCGATACTGTTACGCTCGAAGTTTATCATTCTTCTTCTCGTCAGACCTCAACGGTAACAGCCACCCTTATCCAGGTTCAGGACGCCAGTTAAAAAATCTAATCAGATAATTCAAAAAGGTTCAGCCAAAGCTGAGCCTTTTTTATGCTTTAAAAATTTTTTAAAAAGTATTGACTCTATCGTTACGTCATAGTATAAACTAAAAATTGTTGAAAGAGAGGCAGAAAAGAATGAGATTGACCGTTCATGAACTTGCAAAGGAAACAGGAATCAGCGTACGTGCACTGCATTATTACGATGAAATCCATTTACTTCGTCCGGAAGAAGTAAGCGATTCGGGATATCGTTTTTATGGAAAGCAGCAAATCAAGCGGCTTTCGCAGATCCTATTTTTCAGAGAACTGGAATTTCCGCTGAGAGAGATTCAAAAAATTCTTGATAGCCCCAATTTCGACGAAAGAAAAGCGCTGCTTTCTCATCGTCATCTTCTTGTGCTGAAGAAAGAGCGCTATGATCGGTTGATTGAGTCGGTCGATCAAATTTTGAAAGGAGATTCTAAAATGAATTTTAAAGCATTTGATAAAACGGAATACCAAAATGCGCAAAAGGCGTATCAGGAAGAAGCCGAAAAGAGATGGGGAGCCTCTAACGAATGGAAGGAGTATCGGGAAAAAATGAAGACAAAACCGAAGAAATCGGAAGAGATCGTAGAGGAAGGAAAAGCCTTTTGGAAGCGCTTTGCAC
>DIQY01000111.1 GCA_002424295.1 Ruminococcaceae bacterium UBA5450
CTTGTGAATGAACTGAAAGATGAATTTGATATTGAGATTACACTTCTTGATATTGTCCCTAAAAACTTTTTCTCTGCGCAAACTATTTATGATATGGTAAAACGTTTACAAGACGAATAAAGAGGAGAAATCGTTCTTATGGCATATAATTCACTAGCCTATCTGGTTGTATTTTTAGTGCCTGTTTTTTTCCTTTATACGATTGTTCCCAAAAGATATAAATGGATTGTCCTTTTAGCGGCAAGCTATGGATTTTATCTGATGGGCAGCGGCTTTTTGGTGATCTTTTTACTGATTACAACGGTTTCAATTTATTTTTGTGCCCTTTCTTTGGACAAGGTTGCAAAGAATGCAGCGGCCGTTCGAAAGACACTTCCCAAAGAGGAAAAGAAGGCTTTTCGCCAAAAAATAGATAAAAAAAAGCGCAGAATTGTGTTGCTGACTGTTTTAGTCAATATTTTAATTCTGCTGGTACTTAAATATTATAATTTTCTCGGTGGAGCGATGGATGTACTGCTGGCTTCCATAGGACTTCCAAAAATCTTTCCTACGATCAGCCGTCAGATTCAGCCTTTAGGAATTTCTTTCTATACGCTGCAGGCGATCAGCTATGTGTTGGACGTCTATCACGGCAAATATACCGCGGATCGAAATTTTGGGAAAGTCGCACTTTATCTGGTCTTTTTCCCGCAGATCGTTGAAGGTCCGATCGGACGTTTTGATCTTTTGGCAGATCAGCTTTATGAGGGACATGCTTTTGATTGGCAGAGGACAATTAGTGGAATTCAGCTGATTTTGTGGGGGCTTTTCCAAAAGGTTGTGATTGCAGACCGGGCAGATATTTTGGTTGGGAAAGTTTGCGGAAGCTTTGCAAATTATTCCGGGATTACGGTTATTTTGACCATGTTGATTTACACCCTGCAGATTTATACGGATTTTGCGGGTTCCATTGATATTGTTGCAGGAAGCGCTCAGCTGTTTGGCGTTTCTCTCTCAAAGAACTTTGATCGTCCGTTCAGTTCTCATACGGTCAACGAGTTCTGGCGGCGCTGGCATATTACGTTGGGCACGTGGCTGCGGGATTATGTTTTTTATCCTGTCTCTATTTCCAAACCAATTTTTTCTCTTGGAAAATTTGCACGCAAACATTTTAGCACCTTTTTGGCGGGTTTGGTTCCAGCGTTTATCTCGCTATTCTGCGTTTGGTTTACAAATGGATTCTGGCATGGCGCTGGAGTGAAATATATTCTTTATGGAATGTATTATTATGTAATCACGATTTTAGGGCTTCTCTTTGAACCGCTGTTTCGCCGCTTCTTTGAAGCCACGAAAATTGATCGAAAAGGAAAAGGCTTTCAGGTATTTCAGGTGGTGCGCACTTTCTTTTTAGTCAATGTCGGAATGCTTCTCTTCCGGGCAAATACAATAGGATCTTTTGGAGCGATGTTTGTTTCCATGTTTAGCGGGTTTAATCCTTCTGTTTTGACGGATGGTTCTCTTTTAAGCTTGGGACTAGACAATAAAGATCTGGTCGTTTTAGCGGTCGGAACCCTCCTTTTGTGGATCGTTGGCCGGCTGCATACAAAAGGGCATCACCTGCGCGATGAACTTGCACAGAAAAATTCTTTTTTGCGCTGGGGACTGAGCATGGCAATGCTGTTTGTAATCATTATTTTCGGCGCTTATGGATATGGATATGTTGCAATTAACCCGATTTATGGAAATTTCTAAACGAATAGGAGTAGGTGAGACCGATTTATGCAGATAAAAAATAAGACAATTTTAAAAAGATGCTGCTGCGTCATTCTGACCTTGGGGATCCTTTTCGGCGCGTTAAAAGGGCTGTCCTTTCTCGTAACGCCGCGGGATGATACAACAAAGGCCGGCATGTATTACCCGGATGGGCGGGGGTTTTATTCTTATCCGCAAAATTCGATCGATGTTTTTGTAATTGGCAACAGCGATTCTTACTGTGGATTTTCTCCAATGGAACTTTGGCATAATTATGGATTTACTTCTTATAACAGTGGGGAGCCGGAACAGCGCGCAACTCAGGGGCTAAACATGCTCAAAGAAATTTTGACTCGTCATAAGCCGAAAGTAGTGCTTCTCGACTTAGATGAAATCTTTGAAGGAAAAAATACGATTGGAAATGCTTTTAGTGACATATTTTCTTATGAATTTCCGATTTTTAACTATCATAACCGGTGGAAAACGTTAGACCTTTCCAGCGCTTTTCAGGAGACAAATTATACCAACCAAAAAAGTTCCATTAAAATTGGAGGGCAGCACCTTAACAGTAAAATAAAGGCTTATACAGGCCAAAATAATATGAAGAAGAACTCCAGTTTTGTCAGTATCCCATGGGCTTCTAAATATGCCATGGATCAGATGCAAAAACTTTGTCAGGAAAATGGGGCTGCTTTTGTTCTGATTGATGTTCCGGCAGCGATTACATGGACCGGTGCAAGACATGATGCAGCAAAAGCGTATGCAGAGTCGAAGGGAATTCCATTTTTAGATCTTAATACCGATCTCGACAGTATGGGATTTAGCTGGGAGACAGATACGATGGATGCCGGCTATCATATTAATGTAGTCGGTGCTGCTAAAGTGACAAATTATCTTGGAGAATATCTCAAACAAAATTATTCTTTAGCGGACCATCGCAGCGACTCAGATTATTCTTTCTGGAACGACAATTATCAAATTTATGAGCAGGCTGTCCAGAAAAGTTCAAGCTGATTTCTTGTTTTTATGGCTTTAAAAGGAGCAGCAGATTCCTATCATTTCTGAAGGATCTGCTGCTTCTGTTTTGATAGAATTTATTATTTACTTTAGGAAAGTATGTCTTAGCACTTGATCAATCGAAAAGCCAAAGAAAAGAGCAAATAAAAGCACCGGCCTCATTGTTTTTAAGGCCGGTGCTTTTTTAATTACTCCAATATTATTTCGCAGTACTGGAGGTGGATTCTGTGGCTGAGGCAGTGGAAGACGTTGCAGCAGATGATGAATTGGGAGATGATTCAGTCGAAGCTTTTACAATCCCTGTAACGGTGCAGACGCCATCTGCACTGCCATCTGCTGGGGACGTATAAGTCAGTGTAATTCGATCTCCCTCAGAATAACGCAGAACATCAAGATCTTGAGAGACTGGAATATCAAAAAGGGAAGAGCTGCTGTCTAGAAGAAGGTAATAATGGCTGTTGCCTTCCAATACACTCTGGGCCATTTTGCGGATTGTGCCGGTAATTTTTTTATCATTTGCAGTGTTAACGGTTCCTCCAGAAATTCCATTCTGAGCCATTAGAGAAACATATTTCTTTTCACATTCTGCGACCGTGTCACCGATTGCGACAATCTGATATTTTTGAACATTGACCATAGCATACTTTTTAACCAATCCGGAATTGTCTTTTAACGCAATAAAGTAGGTTGGCTGGTTGGCAGTGTTGAGCAAAAGCGGGAAGGTTGCCTTGTATCCGAGGTTCTGTACCTGGCCCTCAGCGCTGCTCATAGCGGAGCTTTCGACAGCTCCCTGTACACTATAGAAATGGGTTTCTCCTGTGCGCTGATTCATCAAAACGAATCCGACAATACTTTGGTCGCCTGTAACGGAAGTAACTCCGGTATAAAGCCATACATCGTCGTCAAGTGCAAGATAATTGTAACCGTCGGTGGTTTTCAGACAATCTTTCTGGCCAAAAACCGAATTGAGGAAGCCATGTTTCAGGGTACCGTAATAATTGTAGTAGGAGACTAAAAGGGAAGAAGAGTAGACGCGGTCAACCCATTGTGGAACATCGTTTACAGACATATCCTGACATTCGCCGGTTTGTGCATTACAGAGAACAACGCGATCGACGGTTTGTCCACCGAACAATCCGATGCTAAACCCTTTTACAGGGCAAACCCACCACGGAGTTCCATTTTCATCGAGCTCAAAATTGATGTTGTCAAAGATGTAGGTAGGATAACGGAATCGCAGATGACGATAAATATTGCGGTTAAAATATTCTGATTCCGAATATTTGATTGGCTGATCCAGTTTAACAAGTTCGGTGCCCTGCGTTGCCATATCAATTAGGATATAAGCCGGAATGCCGTTGGATTGATTTGTCAGCCATTTAATTGGATCTGCGTATTGCAGTGGGGCCACTCGTACGGGAGAATTGTGATAGTTAATTTGCGTATAGGTATCACTGACCTCGAACTGAGAAACCATATCCACCATGCTTCCCATTTTTCGGTTTCCCAAAAGGGCAGCGGAATCACTGTCCAGAATTGGGATTTCGTCATAGGAGATCTGTTTAATATCGTCGGTAAATTCTCGGTTTTGTACGGTAAGCAGTTGCTGATATTTGGAGGCGTTAACAATTGGAGAAGAGAGTAATGCGCCTAAGAGAAATACCACAACTAAAAAGCCAATGCAAAGAAGTCCTCTTTTTAAACGTTTATCATGTTTGGGATTAAGATCGGGAGGATTTGCTTTGCTGGAATGTTTGAGCTTTGGCAAAACGGTCAAAATAAATACGATTACCACTGCGGTAAGGATTAAAAATTCCCAGAAGCCAACAGAATGAATATTGATTGCCGGCAGTTTTATATAGTAATAAATAAATGCCAAAATCAAAATAACAATTGTTGCAACAGCTTTTTTCCCATTTTTGCTGAGAGGCTTTTTCATAATAATCTCCTTTTAATTTTTATTCAACAATTTTCCAATTTGCGCCTTTTTCGCAATTCTGAAAAAAAATTTTGTAATAGTGCTCGGCATTCCGGCTCTAAAAGGCCGGATTCCACCGTTGGATGATGATTATAAGGAAGCGAAAATAAATCAACGACAGAGCCGCACGAACCGGCTTTCGGATCGGATGCACCATAGACCAGCCGTGGAATCCGGGCGTTGATAATTGCACCGGCACACATGGGGCAGGGCTCTAATGTTACATAAAGGGTGCATTGCCACAGCCGCCAGCCGCCGAGTGCTTCACAGCCTTTTTGAATCGCTTCAAGTTCTGCATGGCACAGAGCATTTTTGGCTGTTTCCCGCCGATTACGCCCCCGTGAAATAATTTCACCATCTTTGCTCAATACTGCTCCTACCGGGACTTCCCCTTCTGCTGCTGATTGAGCTGCCAGCAGAAGGGCTTCCCGCATTAATTCAGAATCGGTCATAGGATATTTGTCACTGCGCACAGCACAATAAAGTTTAGAATCAGAAAGATTGTTCCAAGGTTTCCGATTCCACAGGTCATAAGAACCGATAGGGGAGCATGAAGCGTTTTACTTTTTGGGAGTGGCAGATATTTTTTTCGATTTTTTATGAGGAATCCGATTCCAATGGCACCGAGCAGCAAAAATGCCAAAAAGTAAGCGCTTTGAAAATTCTGAGAGGCATCATTCCCATACCATTGCTGAACAAGGACGCTCAGACAGGAAAATCCGTTATTAAACATGTGAATTAAAATTGAAATTAAAATAGAACCGGTTCGAATATAAAGATATCCGGCAATCAGACCCATTAAAAATGCAAAAACGAACTGGGGAATATTCCCGTGGTAAAGCCCAAAAATAAATGCTGACATGATGATTGCAAAGGAATCGCCATGCCGCCTGAGA
>DIQY01000079.1 GCA_002424295.1 Ruminococcaceae bacterium UBA5450
CAGCAAAATTAAAAGCACAGGGAAGGTTGGATTTTCGAAAAATGTCTGCCATAAATTCCAAAAGCCCTCTGGCTTCCAGAAAAGGCAAACTGCGACCGCAATCGAAAAAAGTGCACACAAAAGCACGGCGCCGGCCGCCATATCTTTGACGACCCGCACCACCGTATTAAAGCTGGAAGCCGAAAAGTCACTCAGCCTTTCTGCCACCGTATTAAAGCACTCTGCTGCCGTAACCACAGCGAAGGTCAAAAAAAGGACTGCCCATTCTGCACGACTCAGGGAAAAACAAGGCGCTAAAAGCAGCACATAGAGGATTGCTACTGTATGGAACCGCATGTTTTTTTCGGTATTGATACAGTAAATAATTCCCCGAAAAGCATATTTTAGGCTTTTTCGAAATCGCAAAATTTTTACACGTCCTCGTCTGTCAGCACATAACTGCTGGTACTAGGAAGTCCCAACTGCAGCATAACCTGTTCCTCTTTTTCGCGCATCCGAACCCGCTCGATTCCGCCGTTCTCATGATCGTATCCAAGCAGATGCAAAACGCTGTGTGCCGTCAGGTAGCCCACCTCACGCTCCAAGCTATGCCCAAACTGATTGGCCTGTTCTTCTGCTTTTTCCATAGAGAGAACAACATCCCCAAGAATTTTTGCGCCGGTATCATGATTGATATCATATACACCGTTTTCGCCCATTGGGAAGCTCAATACATCGGTCTCTACATCTTTTTTGCGGTACTGCGCATTCAACTTGCGGATCTGCTGATTATCCACAAAAGTCACGCTGATTTCTGCAGGGCCTTCAAATTTTTCCATCCGCAGCACAGCATTGCAGCAGCGGCGAATCAGCATTCTCAGTCCAGTTGGAATCTTTACAGTTTTTTGACGGTTTTCAATAATGACACGAATTTTTTCCATAATCAGTGTCTGACCTCCTCGTTTTTATCACTTTTTTCGTATGCTTTTATAATATCCTGCACCAGTTTGTGGCGGACAACGTCTCTTCCGGTAAAAAACACCTGCGCAATATCCGGAACATCCTTTAAAATGTGAACGACCTGTTTTAAGCCGCTGCGTTTTCCATCCGGCAGATCAATCTGTGTCACATCTCCGGTAATCACCATTTTGCTCCCGAACCCTAACCGGGTCAAAAACATCTTCATCTGTTCTCTGGTCGTATTCTGCGCTTCATCCAAAATGATAAAACTATCATCCAGTGTACGTCCGCGCATATATGCAAGCGGTGCGACCTCAATATTACCGCGCTCTACATATCTTTGATAGGTCTCTGCACCCAACATATCGAACAACGCGTCATAAAGCGGGCGTAGATACGGATCCACTTTCTGCTGCAGATCTCCCGGCAAAAATCCCAACTTTTCGCCGGCCTCGACAGCAGGCCTAGTTAAAACAATTCGGTTGACCTCCTGCGCACGAAACGCTGTAACAGCCATCGCCACCGCAAGATAAGTTTTGCCCGTCCCCGCAGGGCCAACGCCCAGCGTAATCGTATTACTTTTAATCGCAGTACAATAATTTTTCTGTCCCAGTGTTTTAGGCTTTACCGGTTTTCCTTTTGAAGTAATGCAAATACAGTCTCTCGAAAGGGTCTGCAGCTTTCCCTCGGACCCCTCGTTTACCAAAGAAATACAATACCGCACATTCTGCTCACTCAGAGCTTCTCCGCGATTCACCATCGAAAGCAAGCTCTCAATCGCCCGAACCGCCCGTGCAACATCTTCAGGTTCTCCGGAAATTTTAATTTCACTGTCGCGCCCAACAATGGAAACATGATATTGTTCTTGGATCAGCTTAATGTTTTCATCAAAGCTGCCAAAAAGCGCAATCGCCTGCTCCATTCGGTCAATATTTAGTCTCTGTTCAAACATTTTTACTCCTTGTTTATAAAAGCTCCATTACAAGAAAGAATTATAACACAAATTCCGTGCAAAGTCACTATAATGATAAAAAATTTTTAGAATTAATCGACAGAAATTTTTACCTCTTCTGCAATATTTTCCTCACAATTTAGAGTACGTTCTACAAAGAGCACACCATTTTCGATTTTAGACTGATCTTCTCTTTTTAAGATCTTTCCATCGATATTTGCCTGCTCCTCCTGTTCACTTAAAAGCCGGTCTGCCTCTGCCATAGCTTGTTCTTCTGTACGCTCAACAGAAACCTTTTTGAGCGGATAAATTTTTTCCTTTTCCAAACTGACTGGAAGTGCGGTATTCCCCGCAGCAAGCGTTTGACTCTCGAATTCATGTCTTGCTTCTCCCTGCGGCGGCAAAGAGAAACTCAACGGGATCTGTATTCCAAAGATGCGCAGTCCCCGACGGACGATCATGCTCCCGTCTTCTTCCGAAATTTCCGTAGAAAGCGGTACCTGCTCTTTTAAAACATGTTTGGTATCTGCATAGATTTTTCCGGAGGCATGTGTCATCTGATAAAATTCCCGTTCATGATCTACAACCGCCGAAGAGACCAAAAGCTGCCCTTCGTAAACGCCGTCACCAGCCTTAACCAAAGCCTTCCCTGCAAAGACCTCTGTTCTGGTGATGACACCGCTGCATTTTGCCCGCAGATGGCACCAGCCTGTTTTATCTTCTACCGCTGGCGCATTGCTTTTTTCTGTCACATGGATCTCCAGATTGCAGCCTCGGTCATTAACCGTTACCCAACTGATTTCTGGAAAAGCATCCATCAGATGAGCCTGCACCTTTCCTGTTGGAATTTCTTCTTTTGGAGTTCCAGATGTAATGCCGAGCTGTTTAAGCGTTTCTTCAATTTTCTGTGGAGTCAGCGTTTCTGCCCCCTGCATCTGTATATTAATCGTCCATAAAAAATGAGAAAGATACCAAAGATTCAGCAGACAAAGGATCGCACCGATCACGAGTCCCGGACGTTTCTTTAAGGCCCATATTCTTCTTTTTAGTCCTGCTTTTTTCTGTAAGCGGATTTTTACTTTTGCCTGCCTTGCAATCGGACGAAGGTCCCGATAAGAGGAAGCCCTGATACAACAGGAAATCGGGGGCCCCGGTCGAATATCCCAGAGCAGTACTCCTTTGCGCGCACAGCTATTCAAAAAACGTTCCCCGCCGTTTTTCACGGTAAAGCGCACCCATCCAACAAGCCAACGGGTCAGTTTCGGCATATTTTAGCCCCCTTATGATAAAAACTCAAAGCCTGTAAAGAATCCGGTTACCGAAAGCGATTTTGCTCCCAAATTGCTGATTTTAAGATTTCGCCCGCTAATTTGCAGAACCATTCTGCCATAGCGAACACGAATTTTTTCTGCAGAATATTCTAGGACCCCGGTACAGCCATCGATCACCAGTTCTCGATTGCCGAAAATTTCCAGACGCGGTTGCATCGCCATTTCCACCACGTTTATCCGGAAAGGTTCTTTGTTCGCCCTTTTTTTTCTTTTCATTTGACGCCCTCTTTTCCGGTTGTTTTCTTTAAAAAATATGTCCCGGCTGTTTCGCATATACATAGAAGAATCTAATAGGAAAGGAATGTTCCCTCTTGAAAAAGATTTTCACTTTTGGAGGAGGTCTCTTTTTAATCGCCTTGCTGCTGCGATTCCCTCAAGAAGGAGCTGCCGGCGCAAAGCTGGGGCTTGATACCTGCCTCTCTGTTTTAATTCCATCTCTATATCCATTCCTTGTTCTGACGGTTTTTCTCGTAAAAAGCGGAGCTACCGCTTCTTTTGGGAATTCTCCTCTCGGAAAACTGATTGCAAGACTTTTCGCTTTGCCTCAGTCTGCCGCCGGAACAATTCTGATGGGAATGTGCGGGGGCTATCCGGCCGGTTCCCGCGGAATCGAAGCGCTTTATGAAGAAAAGGAACTCACCGAAAAAGAAGCCTCTCACGCCCTTTTGTTTTGTGTAAACGCTGGGCCGGCATTTCTTTGTACTGCAGTGGGTGCCGGCTTTTTAAGAAATCCCGTCGCCGGTGAGCTGCTTTTATGTGCGCATCTTTTAGGCGGAATCCTTCTTGGCGTCCTTCTGTCAATTCGTTTTCGGGGACATTTCTCCCTTCCAAAACTTTCTCAAAAGCCATTGCCTTCCCCTGCAAAAGCATTGCTCGAAGCTGCACGCAGCGCCGCCGCCTCCATGGTCTCTATGTGTGGATTTGTAATTCTTTTCGCAGCTTTCCTTCAGATTGCCCAAAAGCTTCTTTCTCTTCCCCAGCTTTCCGTTCTCTCCGCAATTTGCGAAGTCACACTGGGCTGTAAAACCATGTCTCTTTCCGGAATGCCGCTCTGGTGTTTTGCTCTGGCAACCGGCTGGGGAGGACTCTGTGTTCATCTGCAAGTTTTGCAGGGATTAAAATTTAAAGTTCCTCTATGGCAGTTTTTTCTTTGCCGCCTGCTTCATGGAATCTTATCGGCAGTGCTTGTTTTTCCACTCGCCCATCTGTTTCCTGGAGCATCTCCGGTTTTTGGAAGCAATTCTGCTACCGTTCCCAGCCTTTCCGGTCCAATGATTGGAAGTGCTGTTTTACTGCTTCTTTGTATTGCAGTTCTATTGGACACCTGTTCTTTCTCAAAAATGCGGGGGAAAGCATAGAATAAATTGGTGATTAATATGAGCCCTTGTGAATTGACTGTTTTTGTTTCTTCTCTTGCTTCTGCTCTCGCAAAAAACCTTTCTAATGAGGAACTACAGCTTTTATCCGCCGTTTTTACGCAGCTTGGAGACTCTTTTAATACTTTTCTGATCCAGCGCCAAGCTTGCAACCCATCATGCACTTCTCTTCCTTCTTCTCAAATCTCTGGAAATTCCAATAAGCCCATGCTATAATAAAATTGATTTTTTAATAAGGAGAAGGCTGATTGATGAAAACAAAAAAAAAGGAATTTTTTGGAAACAAGATCGAAGCAAGCTGTGAATACTGTATAAACAGCCTTTCTTATGATGGTTCGCTCAGCTGCCGCAAAGGTCTTTCTGGTCTAGAAAAGAAATGCCGAAAATTTCAGTATGATCCGCTCAAAAGAGTGCCGGCAGTTCAGCCGCCACTACCAAAATTTGATCCGGATACTTTTAAACTATAACTATAAAGAAAAGAGGAAAAGGACAATGACACCGGACGAGCGTCGAAACGGAATTTTAAAAGCACTTGAGAAAACTGAAACGCCATTGAGTGCTACAAAACTTGCACGCCAATTCGGCGTTAGCAGACAGATCATTGTCGGTGATGTTGCACTTTTGCGTGCGTCTGAAATCAAAATTTTCGCAACGCCCCGCGGTTATGTGCTTAACCGGGATTCCGGTTCTCAAAAACATACCATCGCCTGTCGGCACGAATCGCTCTCTCTTCTGCAAAAAGAGCTTTACTTAGTAGTGGATAACGGCTGCGGCCTGATTGATGTCATCGTCGACCATGATCTTTACGGACAAATTATCGGTCAGCTACATATTTTTTCCCGCCACGATGCCGATGAATTTTTAAGCCGTCTAAATAAAACCCATTCTGTTCCGCTTTCTGCATTAACAGGAGGCGTCCATCTTCACACGCTTTCCTGCCCAGATGAAGATTCTTTTGGGCGCGTTTTAAAAGAACTCAAAAAGGCCGGAATCCTTTTTGAGGAAAATTTTTAACTTTCAAAACAAATTTTTTAAAAATAAAAAATATAGTTGACAAGTCCTCATTTACCCCCTAGAATAGTTGTCAAGACACATATATAATCACATGACAACTTTATGGGGGTATTTTTATGAATAAGAGTCGATCAAACAGCCTTTTGTATCTGGTTTTTTCCGGACTTCTATGCGGAATCAGCATTATGATTCCGATGGTGTTTCCTAAAATTGTAATTGAACCGATGTCCTTTACACTAGCCTCTCATGTTCCAACTTTTCTGGCAATCTTTATCTCGCCGACGGTCGCGATTGCTACCTGTATTGCTTCTGCAATTGGATTCTTCATCACGACTTCTCCGGTGATCGCCATGCGTGCACTTTCGCATATCGGTTTTGTACTGGTAGGCTGCCTCATTCTGAAAAAGAAAAGTGACGTTCTGCAAAAGCCATCTTCCGCTATGGCATTCGGTTTTGTGCTGTCTTTAGTACATGCCCTCTGCGAAACCCTCGTCGTAACTGCCTTCTATTTTGGCGGTGCAATGACCGGAAAATGGTATGCAAACGGCTTCTTGTTCTCAGTCCTTCTGCTGGTCGGCGGCGGCACCATCCTTCACAGCATGGTAGACTTCACCATCGCGGTCGCAGTCTGGAAACCGGTTCAAAATTTTATCTCGATCCCGGTAGCCGCTTCTATGAAAAAGAAAGTCGCCTAAAATTTTTCTTCATCAAACCGATCAAACAAAAAGCACAAAGGCTTTTAATGGCCTTTGTGCTTTTCTTTTGCTTTTTCTCTGTGAAGTTCGTAGCGACGGTCTTTTTCTTCCTCGCGCCGCTCACGGGAGTCTTCTTTTCGAACCAGTTTGTTCTGTTCCTGAAAAAGTTTAAGTGTCTGCTGTGCTTTAGTCCCAATTCCGGTATTTTCAATCTGCCGATGAATCAGGCGCTGCATCCGCTTGGGATTGATTCTCTCTGCGTCAGATTTCTCTGTCTGAACCGCCGGACTAAAGCGCAGCCTTTTCCAATTTTCACACAGAAACGCATACACTTGATAATCCTTGGGTTCCGCTCCAAAAGTGATCTTACAAACTTCGTACCGTCTATCTTCCCACCGCTCATAAAGCGCGATCCAAAACGGATCTTCGAACAGAACCGTAACGACTGTACGGATTGTCCCCACGATAATTCCTCCTTTTTGACCGTTTGCCTGATAAAGAACGGACAACCAAGGAGGCAGGTTACTGACAGCATCTCTGCTGCTTCCGGACTACCAACCGGAACGTGTTTTTATCTTTATCTGATTTCTAATTATATTCCGAAAAGAACGGCTGTCAAGAGCGATCAGCCTTACATGGATTCATGGAAAGTCCGGGCAACTACTTCAAGCTGCTGTTCTCTGGAAAGGCGGTTAAAGTTGACCGCATATCCAGAAACACGAATGGTCAGAGTCGGATATTTTTCCGGATGATCCATCGCATCCAG
>DIQY01000117.1:0-1546 GCA_002424295.1 Ruminococcaceae bacterium UBA5450
TCTTGTGGTATCATATAAGTTCAAGAATTATAATTATTTGTCTTTAAAAACAATTCTGACAAAATTGGAGGCATTCCTGATATGGCAAAAAAAACGATTGCGATCCTATTTGGGGGCAGCTCTTCTGAGCACGAGGTTTCCTGTGTTTCGGCAGCTGCCGTTGCCGACCATCTTTCCCACGAACTCTATGATGTGCGGCTTTTAGGGATTACAAAAGACGGTCGTTGGTATCTTTTCAGCGGCTCTACCGACGAAATGCGGGACGGCTCATGGGAAAATAATGAGCTGAACCGAAAAGCTTTTATTTCCCCTGATACTTCTTTAAAAGGAATCGTTCTCGAGGGTGAAAATTCTTTTGATGTAATTAAAGTTGACTGCATCTTTCCGGTGCTTCA
Source organism: Ruminococcaceae bacterium UBA5450 (assembly GCA_002424295.1). Taxonomy (GTDB): domain Bacteria; phylum Bacillota; class Clostridia; order Oscillospirales; family Acutalibacteraceae; genus Caproicibacterium. Next base: position 396 of record DIQY01000117.1, read on the forward strand.
CGGCAAAAATGGCGAAGACGGAACCCTGCAGGGGCTTCTCCATCTAAGCGGAATCCCCTATGTGGGCTGTGCAACGCTTTCCAGTGCTGTCTGCATGGATAAGGCGGTCACACATACGCTGCTTTCCAGCTGGGGAATCGGGCAGGCGGAATACCTCTGGTTCTTTGCCGATAAATATCAAGGGGCAGGACGCTTAAAGATCCGTCAAAAGATTGAAGCTCGCCTTGGATATCCGGTTTTCTTAAAGCCTGCTAACGCTGGTTCTTCTGTTGGAATCAGCCGCGTGAATTCTGAAGAAGAGCTGGATGCTGCCGTCCAAAAAGCTGCCCACGAAGACAGCAAAATTATTGTAGAAAGCCTAGTGGTCGGTCAAGAAGTGGAATGCGCTGTTCTCGGAAACGAAAATCCACAAGCAAGCGGTGTCGGAGAAATTGCAGCGGCTGCCGAATTTTATGATTATGATGACAAATATAAAAATGGAAAAAGTCAGCTTTATATTCCGGCCCATCTTTCTGAGAAAGTCTCCGAAGAAATCCGTCATACTGCCTGCCGTGCTTACCGTCTTTTAGGCTGCACCGGCCTTGCTCGGGTAGATTTCTTTGTACGTGACGGAAAAGAAGTCATCTTAAATGAACTCAATACCTTGCCGGGCTTTACGAGCATCAGCATGTATCCAAAGCTTTGGGAAAAGGCCGGAAAATCATTTAGCGAGCTATTGACGGATTTAATTAATTTAGCATTTGAGCGTAAGCATTATCAGTGATTCTACATTCCATCGCTTTTTTGAGCCATCATTTTGCAGCCCGATATGAATCCGAATGATATAAATCCGATTGATATCGAAGCATTTTAAGGAGTCAACAATATCTATGAAAGAAAACTATCTGATTTCCGTCCTCGGCAAACAACAGGTCAATGGACAGTCGGATGAAATTGAAGTCAACACAACAGGCACTTACGTCCGCAAAGGCGATAAGCGCTATATTATGTATAAGGAATATGATGAAAATTCCCAGCCTACCAAAACCAACATTTTAAAAATAGAGGGAAATAACCGCCTCACCGTGATGCGCGGAGGAACGGACGGCACCCATCTGATTTTGGAAAACGGCAAGCGGTATCTTTGCCAGTACAATACCGGCTATGGGAAT
>DIQY01000117.1:1810-13697 GCA_002424295.1 Ruminococcaceae bacterium UBA5450
TCCAGTCTTGCAAGCAGCAATGAACTTTATATTACCGTCAAGGAGGCAGAAAGCAAAGATGTCTAAATATGTAGGAATCGCAACCGAAGAACTTAAAACGGCTATTCTCAAATCAATTACAAAAGCGCAGGAAAAAGGGACTCTGCCAAAAGGAGAAGCTCCTGCTTTTACGCTGGAAATCCCCGCTGACCACAGCCATGGAAACTGGGCCTCTAATGCCGCTATGGTATCCGCCCGGACTTTTCATATGGCTCCCCGCAAAATTGCGGAAGCGATCAAAGAAAACATCTCTCTTTCTGATACTTTCTTCGAAAACTGTGAGATTGCCGGTCCCGGATTTCTGAATTTCTTTTATCAGCCTAAATTTTACGCGGCGGTCCTTAATGACATCAATGCCTGCGGAAAAGATTACGGAAAAAGCAACTTTGGCGGTAAAAAGCGAGTCCTTGTAGAATTTGTATCTGCCAACCCTACCGGGCCTATGCACGTCGGCAATGCCCGGGGAGGCGTTCTGGGCGATACCATGGCCGCCGTATTGGGAGAAGCCGGTTATCAGGTAGAACGGGAATTTTATCTCAATGACGCCGGAAATCAGGTCAATAAATTCGGGGCTTCTCTGGAAGCACGCTATCTGCAGCTTTATCAAGGAGAAGACGCTGTACCTTTTCCGGAGGATGGCTACAAAGGTGCAGATATTCTTGAGCACGCAAAAAGCTTCTCCCAAAAATACGGCGATCAATATGTAAAAGCTTCTTCTGAAGAACGCCGCAAAGCACTCATTGAATATGCTCTTCCGCTCAATATTGAAGGGTTAAAACAAGATCTCCTTAAATACCGAATTTGCTATGATAACTGGTTTAAAGAATCCACGCTTCACAAAAACGGTGAAGTTGAAAAAGTAGTCGAGTTGCTCAAAGAAAAAGGCGCCACCTATGAAAAAGAAGGCGCCATCTGGTTTAAAGGGGAAGACTACGGATCCGAAGATTTTGTCTTGGTGCGTAAAAATGGGATTCCCACCTATGTTGTTCCGGATATTGCCTATCATTACAACAAACTCGTTACCCGGAATTTTGATTACGCTGTCGACGTATTCGGCGCCGATCATCACGGCTATGTACCGCGTTTAAAAGGCGCTTTGCAGGCATTAGGGGTGGATACTTCCCGTCTGGACGTCGTTCTAATGCAAATGGTTCGCCTGATGCGCGACGGCGAAGTGATTAAAGCCAGCAAACGCAGCGGAAAAGCGATTACTCTTGTCACACTTCTTGATGAAGTCCCTGTAGATGCCGCACGATTCCTCTTTAATCTGCGCGAACCAACCTCTGAAATCGATTTTGACCTTGACCTTGCGGTTCAGCAGGACAGCCAAAATCCTGTTTATTATGTGCAATATGCACACGCGCGTATTTGCAGCATGATGAAGAAACTCAAGGAAGAAGAAAACATGGTTCCGCGCCCCTGCACAGAAGAGGAACTTGCACTTTTGAAAGCTCCCGAAGAACTGGAACTGATCAATATCCTTTCTTCTTATACGGATGAAATTATAGATGCTGCCAAAGAACTGAATCCTACCAGAATCACACGGTATGCGCTTAGTCTTGCTTCGCTGTTCCATAAATTCTATACCGCCTGCCGTATAAAGGGTGAAGAAGGACACCTTGCAGCAGCACGCCTGTTCCTCTGCCATGACACTGCCATTGTTTTGGAAAATGTTTTGGCACTTCTAAAAATCAACGCTCCGGAATCCATGTAATTTTGATCGTACAGAAAGGAGATTTTGCCGATGAATCTTTCAGACCCGCAAACGATTCGATCGATTTTATCTCGTCACGGATTTTCGTTTAGTAAAGGGCTGGGGCAAAACTTTCTGATTGACCCTTCTGTCTGCCCAAGCATGGCAGAAGCCTGCGGTGCAGACAAAGAAATCGGCGTGCTCGAAATTGGGCCTGGAATTGGTGTTCTAACAAAGGAGCTTTGCTCCCGCGCACAAAAAGTAACTGCCGTAGAACTCGATCATCGGCTTTTACCGGTTCTTTCCGAGACGCTTTCTGGTTTTTCCAATCTCCATGTAATAGAAGGGGATATTTTAAAGCTGGATCTTCCAGAGCTGTTAAAAGCAGAATTTCCCGGTTTAAAAATTGAAGTTTGTGCGAACCTTCCTTATTACATTACTTCTCCGGTCATTATGGGCCTTCTGGAAGCAGATCTTCCCATTGACGCTATGACTGTTATGGTCCAAAAAGAGGCGGCTGAGCGGCTATGTGCCCTTCCTGGGACAAGAGCCTGCGGTTCGGTCAGCGCGGCCGTCTGGTTTTATTCTGAGCCTGAGATTCTATTTCCGGTAAAAAGAAATTGTTTTCTGCCCAGCCCAAAAGTAGACTCCACTGTGATTCAGTTAAGAATTCGCAGCAAGCCTCCGATCGACGTTCCTTCTCAAAAAGCTTTTTTCAGGACCGTTCACGCCTGCTTTTCCCAGCGTCGCAAAACCGTGCTGAATTCCCTTTCGGCAGGATTATCCCTTCCGAAAGACAAAGCCAGACAGGCGCTTTCTGAAGCAAAAATTCTCGAAAACCGCCGCGCCGAACAGCTTTCAATGGATGAATTTGCGGCTCTTACACGCGCACTTTCAAAAGGAGAAATCATATGAAAGAGAAATCGGACAAACAGCTCAGCTGGATTTTTTTTACAGTTGCCTGCGTCTGTGCACTGATTGGAATGATTTTGAGCCCTCTTGAACAAGAAGCACTCTCGATCACCTTTTCCATGATTGCGGTGGTTATCGCACTCGGTGGAATTTTTCTTGCATTCGAGTCTCTAAAGCACTCTCAAAACCAATAAGGAGGAAAAATCGTTATGCTGCGAAAAGATAAGATCAACTACTATTTGGACATCGCCGAAACTGTTTCGGAACGCTCAACTTGTCTGAGAAAAATGTGGGGCGCAATCATCGTCAATAACGATGAGATTGTTGCCACCGGCTATAATGGCGCTCCGAGAGGTCGCGCCAACTGTTTGGATACCGGCGTCTGTATTCGTGAAAAGTTGAAAATTCCGCGCGGAGAACGTTATGAAATCTGCCGTTCCGTCCATGCGGAAGCAAATGCGATTATCAGCGCCTCCCGCAAAGATATGATCGGTGCCACTCTTTATTTGGTGGGACGTGATGCTGCCACCAAGGAATATGTAGAAAATCCATCCTCCTGTTCCATGTGTAAACGCATGGTGATCAACGCTGGGATTTTGCAGGTCATTGTTAGAATTAATCGGACAGAATACAAAGCCTTTCCGGTTCATGACTGGATCGAAAACGATGAGTCTTTAAGCGGTACATTTGGATATTAAAAAAAGCCTTTGCGGTTAATCCCGCAAAGGCTTTTTCTTTATCTTTCTATTTTTATGCTGCCAATGCAGAGGAACTTGAGCTACTCGCATTTGCAGATGCGCGCGCTTCATCCGGTATTGTAAAGTCTTCTGCTTTATCAAAATTCGAGAAGTTGATCTCAACATTTGCCGTACTGACATCGAATGAAACCCCAGAAGGAGCCTCGGACTGTGTCGTTGCCTCTGAAAATAGATTCTTTAGAACATCTGCCATATCCATCTGCGTTTTGACCAAATATCCGGTCTTGGAATCAATCCAGAAATTGACGGAAATGCTCCCGAGATTATTGTAAAGCTGTTCAAGTTTTTCCTGATCATCTCCAACAACTGACTTCAGCTCTTGAAGCAATGTATTGTTATCAAAAATTTTCTTTAAATTTTCTCCGGAAATCGTTCCCGTAATTTTGAGTGCATCCTGATCATTGACTTTTTCGGTGCCGGCTTCTTTAAAATCTCCCGCAATTTCTGTATAAAGTTCCAAGTCCTTTGACGGATCCACTTCATTCATCATATCCGCAGAAACAGTCTCCCAACCGGAACCCGTATTGCAGTAGACCTTCATTTGATCATCCTGCTTTTCGCTGTAAAGCTGCATCGTCTGTTTACCGTAAATGCCCATATCAAGCGTTCCATCCGCTTTTGTCTTTTGAGGGTCTTTAAAAGAAGTACAATCAAAATTCATCTTCATATCCAAATTCATATTCATCCCATTTGCAGAGACACCTATTCCAAAATCCATGTTTAGTTTACTGTTGGCACTCTGCACTTGGTTTGTCTTTTCTGCCGCTGCAGCCAACTTTTCTGCGGGCGTTTGTTTGTTTCCGCAACCCGACAACATTGTTCCCACAAATGCCAATGCTAAAATTCCAGTGATAACTCTCTTCATTTTTATCACAATCCTTTTCTTTTCATAAATTTTTCCAATATAAGCAAATAAAGATTATACTGCTTTAAAAATCATCGAGCGGTCAATCTCCTGCAATGTATGTGCTCCGCAAAGTTCCATTGTATCACAAAGTTCTGCTCTGAGCTTTTCCACATAGGTTTTGACCCCTTCTTTTCCGCCTCCATAAACCATGGTGACAAAAGGACGTCCAATCAAAACGCCGTCTGCACCGAGGGCAAGCGCTTTAAAAACATCAAGCCCGCTCCGAATTCCTCCGTCTACCAGGATCGTCACCTTACTACCGACTGCATCTGCAATCTGCGGCAGAACTTCGGCAGTAGCAGGACACCCATCCAGCACCCTTCCACCATGATTGGAAACAACAATTCCAGAGGCGCCTGCTTCCAGTGCTTTTTTTGCGCCTTTTACCGTCATGATTCCTTTTAGAAGGAACGGCTTCTGCGTCATATGGATGATTTCTCTCAGCTCTTCGACCGTTTTTCTTCCTGCCGGAGGATTGAGATTTTTTAAGAACGGAAGGCCCGCCGCATCAATATCCATCGCAATCGCAAGTGGATTGGCTTTCTTCGCAAGCTTTAGCCGATCATCTAATGTCTTAGGGTCCCACGGCTTTACGGTAGGAATCCCCACCCCTCCGTTTTGTCCGATCACATTTGCCGCACTCTCGAAGACTACCGGATTTGTTCCGTCTCCGGTAAAAGCAGCAATTCCATTTTCCGCACACGCAGAAACTAGAATTTGATTGTAAGCAAGATCATCATATTTATCGCCGTAATGCAGCTGCATTGCTCCAACAGGCGCTGCAAAAACCGGCAGGGAAAACTGTTTTCCAAAAAGAGAAAATGTAGGATCGGCCGGAGCATGGTCTCCAATCGTATCCAGATTGACGCAAATTTCCTGCCACTTCTGATAATTTCGAATAAAGACACTGCCGGTGCCCTTCGCCCCGGGGCCGGGGATTCGATTCTTACAGGCAATTCCATTGCAAACAGGACAGGCTTTGCAAAAAGGCCCCATCTGTCCCTGCGCACTTTTTAAAATTTCTTCGTATGTCATTTTTTTAACTCCATCTTTATAAAGCTACTTTTATTTTACCAGCATTTCTCTTTGATGGCAACAAAAAGCGGTGCCGTTTTTCGACACCGCAAAATTTTTATTTAGATGAACTTCCGCACCAATTCGCCCATTTCTTTGCAGGATACCTGCGGAAGCTGGGGGGAAACAATATCTGCCGTGCGTGCGTGGTCTAAGGCTTTTGTGACGGCTGCCTCAATCGCTTCTGCCGCCTCCGGCTCCTCCAAGGAGTAACGCAGCATCATGGCGCCGGAAAGGATCGTTGCGAGAGGATTTGCTTTTCCGGTTCCCGCGATATCGGGTGCTGAGCCGTGAACCGGCTCATAAAGGCCTGCCTTGCCGACACCGAGACTTGCGGAAGCCAGCATTCCGATAGAACCCGAAATCATAGACGCTTCATCGGAAAGAATATCTCCAAAGATATTGGAAGTCACAATCACATCGAACTGTTTTGGATTGCAAACCAACTGCATCGCACAATTATCCACATAAAGATTGGTGAGTTCCACTTCCGGGTACTCCTCTGCCATGTCAGCGACAGTTTTGCGCCATAGGCGAGAGGATTCCAGCACATTTGCCTTATCGACGCTGCAAAGCTTTTTATTGCGCTTCATTGCCATTTCAAAGCCCTTGCGTGCAATCCTGCGAATTTCCGGTACCGAGTATTTTTCAGTATCATAGGCATAAATGTTTCCGTTTTTTTCTCCGCGGCCCCGCTCGCCAAAATAAATTCCGCCGGTAAGCTCCCGCACAATTAGAATATCAAGATTTTCCCCAATGATTTTGCTCTTGAGCGGAGAAGCTTCTCTCAGCTGTGGAAAGATGACCGCCGGGCGCAGATTTGCAAAAAGTCCCAAGGCACCGCGAATTCCAAGCAGTCCCGCTTCCGGACGGTTATTTCCGGGCTGATGATCCCATTTAGGCCCTCCAACTGCGCCCAAAAGAGTACTGTCCGCCGCTTTGCAGCAATCGATCGTTTCCTGCGGCAGCGGAACACCTGTTGCATCAATCGCACTTCCACCTAAAAGCGCCTCCCTAAACTCCATCGAAAATCCATATTTTTCGCCTGCTTTTTCGAGCGTTTTCATCGCTTCTCGGACGATCTCCGGCCCAATTCCGTCCCCTTTGAGGACTGCGATATGATACGTATTCATTCTTCTGCCTCCTTCTGATTCCGTGACACTGCACGGTTTACCGCACAGATAATTCCTTTAATCGATGCCATACTGATATTCGGATGCACGCCAACGCCAAAAATATCCCGTCCCTTGGGGTCCTGAAGCTGAATGTAAGAAACTGCCTTACTGTCGGCACCGGCATCGATTGCATGCTCTCGATAAGTTACAAACCGATAATTCTTGATTCCGACCTGTTCCAGTGCCTTAAAGAAAGCATCGATCGGGCCATTTCCAACGGCGCTGACCGGATGGTCTTCATGATGAAAACGAATATTTCCTTCGAAATGAACCGCAGACGGAGTATCCTCATCAGAATCGCTTTCGTCGTCGCTGACCCGTTCTTCATAAAGCTTATAAGACTTGAGATGATAAGGCGCCTGCAGATCCAAATATTCTTTGCGGAAAATATGAAGAATTTCGCTGGGGATCAGTTCTCTTCCAGCAGCGTCGCATGCTTCTTTGATTGCCGCACCAAATTCCGGATGCATCGCTTTTGGCAGATCGAACCCAAAGCTCTGCTGCATTACGAAAGCAGCGCCGCCTTTTCCGGACTGGCTGTTAATACGGATAATGGGCTCATATTCTCTGCCTACATCCGCGGGATCAATCGGCAGATACGGGACCTCCCAATAAGGAGATTCATGTGTATGCATATAATCGATTCCCTTTTTGATCGCATCCTGATGAGAACCGGAAAATGCAGTAAAAACGAGGTTTCCCGCATAAGGATGGCGGTCATGGACCCGCATATTCGTACATTTTTCATAGATATCACGAATATGACGAATATTGGAAAAATCGAGGTGCGGGTCGATTCCCTGGCTGTAAAGGTTCATTGCAAGGTTCATGATATCCACATTGCCGGTACGCTCGCCGTTCCCAAAAAGCGTTCCTTCTACCCGCTCCGCTCCGGCCATCAGAGCAAGCTCTGTCGCTGCAACGCCGGTACCGCGGTCATTATGCGGATGCAGGCTAATGATTGCGCGGTCGCGTCCCTTTAAATGGCGAATAAAATATTCGATCTGATCCGCATGGGTATTCGGAGTACACATTTCTACCGTATTGGGCAGATTCAAAATCACTTTTCTCTCCGGCGTTGCCCCCAACGTATCCAACACTTTTTCGCAGATTTCTACCGCGTTATCCATTTCGGTGCCTGAAAAGCTCTCCGGCGAATACTCATATCGAATATTGGCACCGCTTCTTTTGATCTCTTCTTCCGTCAGGCGGCGAACCAGCTTTGCGCCCTCTACCGCAATGTTGATGACTCCCTGCATATCCGTTTTAAAAACCACTTTACGCTGTAAGGTAGAAGTGGAATTGTAAAAATGCACGATCACGTTTTTAGCGCCCTTGATTGCCTCAAAGGTTTTACGAATCAGGTGCTCTCTGGCCTGCACCAATACCTGAATTGTCACATCGTCCGGAATCAGATTCTTTTCGATCAGTGTCCGGCAAATTTCATATTCGGTCTCTGAAGAAGACGGAAATCCAATCTCGATTTCTTTAAAGCCGATTTCAACTAGAGTTTTAAAATAAAGCAGCTTTTCCTCCAGGTTCATCGGATCTACCAATGCCTGATTTCCGTCGCGCAGATCTACACTGCACCAAACCGGCGCCTTATTGAGTATCTGATCCGGCCATGTGCGGTCCGGCAGAGAAACCGGCTGAAACGGAATGTACTTTTTATAACCCTCATACATCATCTTAAAACAGCTCCTTTTCTATCAATCAAACTGGTTTACCGGCCTTCTCTAAAACCAACCGAGAATTTCATTGACTGTGTGGATTTTCCCACAAAAAAAGTCCCAAAGACAGAAATTATTCTGTCTTTGGGACGAATCAATTCGTGGTACCACCCAAGTTCAGTTCCACAAAGGAACCCTCAGCAGCCTCTATCAAGGCCACGGCTCTGATAACGCTGCCGTTGCGTCCGGCCCTAATAAATCGGAACCGGCGGCTCAGGGATGAGCTATCCGCATCAATCCTTCTGCCGGCTCACACCATCCGCCGGCTCTCTGAAAGAGGGATTCATGCCTTATTCCCGTCATTGCCTTTTTAAAATTGAATTTGTCTTATTATAACACCTGACCTCACTTTGTCAAGAGTCTTTTTTGGGAGTTTCTGGGGGTTTCTTTTGAGAATTCTCTTTCTGTTTATCCTTTTCTCCAAATGCCTCATCGGCAGCTTCCCGCGCCGCGTTAATGATCTGGCGGGATATATCATCCGGATCAGCCTTTTCCCGTGGCGGAATTGTTTCGCAGACCTCTGCCACCATAGAGCGCATCCAAAGTCCGGGAATAATCTGCATCGTATAGCCGCAGCCACTTTGTGTCATCCAATCATAAAATTTTGCGCGGGGCAAGCCATAAGTGCTGAGGATCGACATCAAAGAGCCGCCATGTGCCACAATAACAGCGCTGGTAGTGCCGGAGCGAAGCATTCCGTTTACAATCTTTTCAAAGGCAAGGCAGGTTCTCTGCATAAAAATGCCGCCGGATTCTCCTCCCTCTGGGGTATAGGCTTTTCCCGACTCCATCCATTGGGCAAAATGCGGGTCTTTCGCAGCAAGTTCCTCTGCAGTCTTTCCTTCCCATTTTCCAAAGCTGATTTCTCTCAGGTCACGAATTAAAATTGGTTTTGCCTCCGGATAGAGGATCTTCATGGTTTCTTTGCAGCGCTTAAGCGGACTGCAAAAATAAGCCTGTGCTTTTGGATAATCATAATTTTGCTTTAACTTTTCAAGTTCCGCAATCCCCTCTTTGCAAAGCGAAGAATCGGTACTGCCGATATACTGTCCGAGAAGATTTCCTTCAATTAAACCATGCCGAATCAAATGGATTGTATAAGATTGCATACTTTCCGCTCCTTTAGTGATTTGACTACAAAATACAGTGGGTTTACACATTGTTATTCTTACGATATAATATACATTACGTCATTTATAATCGACAAAAGCTGACAGGAGATTTTACCATGAATAATCATTTTCCGCGTATTTTAACCCTTCTGCGAAAAGAACGAGGGCTCAGCCAAAAAGAGGTTGCGGCCTCACTGGAGATCTCACAAGCACTGCTTTCTCACTACGAAAAAGGAATTCGGGAATGCGGACTGGATTTCGTGGTAAAAGTCGCCGAATACTATAAAGTTTCCTGCGATTATCTTTTGGGGTTGTCGCCTCATCAAAATGGTGCAACGATCAAAGTTTCTGATCTTTCGGATGATGAAAAGCCAAATTCACGCAAAAAGCATGACGATACAGATGACAATCCCGATCGAAAGCTCCTTGCAAGTTCTCTGAGCCTTTTATATCAAATTCTAAAAAGCTGTAACTGTGAGTTGCTGACCTCTTCGGTAACTGATTATCTGGAAACTGCCATATACCGCACTTTTCGGATTCTATATTCCAGTAATCCAAAAAACCCTCAGGCCATGTTTACCGTTTCGCAGAATCAAGCAATTGGAAAAGCAGAAGCCTCTATGGTTCTTGCTTTGAACGCCGCACAATGCCTTGCATTGGGAGAAACGATCCAAGATAAAAAAGGACTTCCCAAAGACCATCTGCCGCAGCTGACTCCGGAAAAACTTTCTGCTGCCTATCCGAATCTTGCGCCAGCCCTTTTTTCCCTGCTTCAAAAAGCAGAAAATCATTTTTCTTAAAAAATAAAATATCTTTATTATTATAACGGTTTTTACTTCTCTTGTAAATGAAGCTTCTTGATGGATTTTAAAAAGTAGAGACCCTCTTAAAAAGTTTTGTGAAAGGATTGATTTTTCCAATGAGTCTCCCTTTCCAGACCATTCTTCATAAATTCTGCTCTTATGAATGGATCTGCCGCCTTTTGATGACCATTATCGGCGTTTTGGTCTGCGGATTTTCTGTGGGATTCTTTCAGGTGGCAAATTTCGGGACCGATCCTTTTACCGCATCTGCCACCGGAATTGCCAACTTTTTTCATGTATCCTATGGCACGCTGTATCCGTGGCTTAATTTAGTCTTACTGATTGCCATGCTCTTTTATGGGCGTCATTACATTGGGATTGCCACGATTATTAATCTCATTGGAATTGGTTTTATGGCCGATTTATCTAAAAGCTTTCTGTTACAGATTACCCCCGCGCCCGACTTTATGGCACGGATTCTCTATCTATTAATCGGGATGATCATTCTTTGCCTCTGTGCCTCGATGTATATGACCAGCAATTTGGGCGTCTCTACCTACGATGTGGTTGCAATCTCCCTTGCAAAACTAAAAACGCCACTTCAGTTTCGTTTTTGGAGAGTTTTAACCGACTTTTTCTGCGTTTTGATTGGTTTTCTTCTCGGCGCCACTATCGGCGTAGGCACCATTTTTACTGCTTTCTGCATGGGCCCTTTCCTGCAGTTCTTTAACGAAAAGTTGTGGGACCCGCTTTTAATCCGAATGAGAAGTGCCGATATTCACCGGCAAGCGCAATTGGGAAAAATTTTTAAGGCAGATTCTAAAAATTAATACATAAAAAATACATAAAAACACATAAAAAAGTCCGACTCTCTTAAAAAGGAAAGCCGGACTTTTTTTACAAAATAAAGGTTAGAAAATTATTTTTCCTGAAGCATTCCGCGATACAACTTGATATATTCTTTTGCAGAACATCCCCAGCTCATATCACAGCGCATCGCGCGTTCCACAAGCAGCTGCCAGCCTTCCTGATTCTGATAGCCTTCCAAAGCGCGGTTGATTGCATTGACCATATCTCCGCTTTGATAATTCTGGAAGGTAAAGCCGTTGCCTTTGCCGTCTCCACTGTCTTGGACAGAATCCTTAAGCCCGCCTGTTTCACGGACAATCGGGATCGTCCCATACCGCAGCGCAATCATTTGAGAAAGGCCGCAGGGCTCTGTTTTACTGGGCATCAGAAAAAGATCTGCTCCGGCATAGACTTTACGGGACAGTTCCGGAATAAATCCAATACAGGCACAGAGCCTTCCAGGATACTTATTCTGCATGTCACGGAAAAAGTTTTCATACTCCCAATCACCGTTGCCGAGAATTACAAACTGGATATTTGACTTCCACATGATTCCGTCCAGTGTTTCTTTTACAAGATCCAGCCCTTTATGGCTCACCATGCGGGTAACCATCCCGATCATCGGCACATTTGGGTCCTGCATGAGTCCTAAACGTTCCTGCAGGGCACGCTTATTCTCTGCCTTTTTAGAAATATCGTCCACCGTATAATTCTGATAAATATCGGGGTCAGTGGCGGGATTATAGGAATTGGTATCAATTCCATTCAAAATTCCGGAAAGCTTCCACTGCCGCTCCCGCAAAATTCCATCCAGCCCACTTGAAAACCATGGGTC